>CALGOA010000001.1 GCA_937958015.1 uncultured Acidimicrobiales bacterium
TCATCAGCCGAAATCTCGGCCCAGTTGACGAACTGACCATCGGCTGCGCCATTGGCCCTCAGGGTGATGGTCACCGAGGTGCTGTTGCCGGCGGTGAGCGGTCCGAGGTCGATCTCTGCGGTCCCGTCGCCGTTATCGCTCCAGGCTCCGTCATTCAGATCGAATCCGGTCGGGAGGTAGTCGGTGACCGTGAACGTGGTCGCATCGACGGTGCCCTGATTGGTGACTTCGATAGTAAAGGTGACGTCGGCGCCATTCTCAACAACGCCGTCGGTCGTGTCGCCAAAGGTGTCCGAGGTATAGGCCTTGGTAAGCGCCAGGTCATACGCCTGCACCGTTACCCCGGCGGGATCGTGGTCATCTTCGTCGCCGCCGGTGTTGTCGATCACGTTGTCGGTGGGTTGTCCCGGGCCGGTCGGCTGATTGTCGTCACCCACATTGGTGTTGGGAGTGCTGTCGACGTCGTTGCCGTCATCGGTGGCGATCTCGGCCCAGTTGACCAGATCGCCCGCCCCGGGGCTGGTGGCGGTCAGGGTGATCGGGATGTCAACGCTGTCACCGGCGTCCAGCGGACCACCGATAAAGGTGGCCGTGCCGTCAAAGTTGTCGGACCAGTTCCCGTCGTTCAGGGTGAACCCAGCGGGCAGGTAATCGATGACGGTGAACGTGGTGGCGTCGATCGTTCCCTGGTTCGTCACGGTGATCGTGAAGGTCACATCGGAACCAGCTTCGATGATTCCATCGGTCGTGTTGTCGAACGTGTCCGAGGTGTACACCTGCGAAAGGGCGAGGTCGTAGGCGACCATCGTGACACCGGCGACGTCGTGGTCGTCCTCGTCGCCGTCGGTGTTGTCGATCACATCGTCGGTGGGATCACCGGGAGCCGCCGGCTGATTGTCGTCTCCCACAACGGTGTTGGGAGTGCTGTCGATGTCGGACCCGTCGTCGGCACTGATCTCGGCAATATTCACCCTGGCACCGACCGGACCGGAATCGACCCGAAGAGTGATCGGTACCGATTCTGAGGTTCCCGCTGCGATCGCAGGCATGGTGCGTGATGCAGTGCCGTCAAAGTTGTCGGACCAGGTCCCATCGTTCAGCGAGAAACCGGCTGGCAGATAGTCGGTGACGGTGACGGCCGAGGCGTCGATTTGGCCCTGGTTCGTGACCGTGATCGTAAAGGTCACATCGCTGCCAGCTTCGACGATCCCGTCGGTGGTGTTTCCGAATGTGTCGGAGGTGTAGACCTTGGTGAGGGCGAGGTCGTAGGGAAGCGTGTAGCCGGCATCGAGGGTGTGATCGTTCTCGCCGGCACCACCGGTAGTGACCGTAATCCGGTTGGACACCACATCGGAGTCGATGGCGTCAGCGTTGGCGCCGGTTGCGCTGTCAGAGACGGTCTCGGTCAGCAGGGAGGCTGACGCACCGCCCGGAAGTGTGGTGGTCGAGGTGGAGGCGTCGAAATCGAGTACGTAGGTAGTGTTCAGTTCCACCCCATCGACCTCGTCGAAGAGGTAGTTGCCGTTGGCGTCGGTCGTGGTGGTAGCGACAACCGTCGTACCATCGCTCTCGAACAGGGTGACGGTGACACCCTCCAGGTTGGTCTCACCCGGATCCTGAACACCGTTGCTATCGAGGTCCAACCAGACTCGGTTGCCGATCTCGATTGGCGAGTTCACACAGGAACTCACATTGAGGAAGCCGACATCGCCTGCGATTCCCTTGGGGTCGTTCCCGGTTCCGTAGTCGATGGCGCCAAGTGGCGTGACCGGCGTTCCTTCGGCGGAGGTGGGGGCCACCTCGGGGAAGACGGCAAGGCCGTGGGGGCCTTCCTCAGCGAGGATGTCGGAGGTGGTGACGGCGTAGTCGACGCTTCCATCGCCGTTCTGGCGATAGGCGATGCCGCCGTAGTTGTCTTCGAGGCCCGCCTGCTCGGTGGGTGAGATGTCGAAGACACCGTTGTCGACCGAGTAGAGGTTGGACCCGTCGAGGGACAGGGTGTGGGTCTGACCGGTGTGGTTGTAGGAGGTGTGCGGTGAGCTGTTACAACCGGTCCGCATAGCGACCATCAGGTCGCCGTTGGGCAACAATTCGAGGTCGGAGATCGACCGGTGCAGTCCGGTCGACAGAAAACCGGGAGGGCTGGCGTCGAGCTCCACTGGAACGGTGGCGTGCAGTTGTTCCGAAGGTGAATCCGAGTGCACGGAGACACCGGCACCGTTGGGTGCAGCCGTACCGGTGAAACCACCGGTTCCGGTGAGGTCGATCGACCAGACTTCGCGCCCGAAGACCGTGCCGAACAGCAGTCGGCTGCTGTCCTCATCCAACTCGATGCCGTAGGGCACCTTGCCGTTGGCGTAACCCACCGAACCGTCGTCGTCGGCATCGAAGTCGTAGGCGTCCAGGATCGCGCCGGCCATCGAGAGGCGATAGATGTGGCCGTCTTCCCAGTTAACGACGAAGAGCTGGTCGTTGGCGTAGTCGTAGACAACGTTGCCGAGACCGGGACCTGTTGTCCGGTCCGAGAATCCGTAGGTGTTGCCCTCACACTCGAAGTGTCGAATCAACCCCGACTGCTGGGGCAGGACCGTGAAGACACTCGGGAGGCCGGTAATGGCATCCATCTTGTAGAGCGTTCCTGCGGCGTTGATGTCGTTAGCCCCGCCACCGATGTTGCCGTACTGCACGATCGCAGCTTGGGCGCCGGAACCATCGTTGCTATAGAACTCGTGGCTGTAGTTGCTGGAGGCTGCGGTGAAGAAGTCGCCTCGTCGATTGTCGACCGCAATGCCGAACACGTTGCCCAATTCGTCGATGTGGTATTCCGGAGGATGGAACATCGGCGTGGCGGCCGTCGTGTTGTTGCGCCCTGAGGCCGGGATGGAGTTTGTCAGGTCGAGGAGGCCGAACGAGTCCTTCGGCTGCGTTGGATCGACAACGGCGGAACAGCTGACCGCAGCGCCGAACTGGCGAAGGATTGCATTCGATGGTGGAACCTGCTCACACACAGTGGGCTGGAAGATGCCGAAGTCGACTCCGGCGGTTTCGGGGGTGGCGAAGGTGACCGAACTGGCGTTGTTGGTCCCGACCCGGCTCGGCTCAAAACCTGAGGGCAGTCCGGTGAACTCGATTCGATACTCACTGCCGTCGACGAGGCCATTGATCACCCAGTCACCGGTTGGACCGGACACCGCCGTGCCCGACGGCGCACCCAGCGAGTCGTAGGCGGACACGGTGATGCCGGGCACGCCTGCTTCACTGTCGTTAGCGCCGTTTCCGTTGGCGTCGTCATAGACGGTGCCACCGATATCGCCCGGAGCTGCGGCGACCGGCGGAGCGCTAAAGCTCAACCCCGCCCCAAGCACCGCCACCGCCGTTAGCGCTTTGATCAGCATTTTTGTTGAATTCGACATCGCCCGTATTTCCTCGTTGGCTGCCACAAGTGCATGTCGCCATTCGGCCGTCGGGAATCGATGTTTAGTTCTCTGATCGGCGCAAACAGAGTCGATATAAGCTTGTTGAAGCAAATATTTCTGGCCCCACTCAGGTTGAGCGGTCCAACCAAACGTGCGATCACTGGACCGTTCTGGTGAGATCCGGTGCTCCCGTCCGGGCTGTGCGATTATCGGTACTGATGGATCAATGGGAGCTGACCTCATCCGGCGAACTCTTTCGAGAGGGTGAACTCGCCATTGATCTCAACGCCGTGAATTTCGTCGGTATGGCCAAGAATCGACACGCCAACGGCAGTTCCACCAGCATGCTGCTGCGATCCGACTCCGCTGAGGTGTCGATCAACTCGGTAAAGAACAGCCTGTCGTTTGCCAGCAATCGCCATACCGAGTTGTTCGACCGCATCCTCGAAACGTTGGCAACGATCGATCCGACCATCACCGTCGACACCTCGGGTGGCTCCGGTGCTCTCTATGGCCGATTTTTCATGTCGGTCATCATGACGATGCTCGGTGTCGGCTTCCTACTTCTGGCCCAGCGCAACGATGGCCCCGTGTTGGTGGGTGCGGTGATGTGTGTGCTCGGTCTGATTGCGTGTTGGTACACGAGATTCTGGGATGAGGATCGATTCCTCACCACCACCGGGCAGTTGCGACAGAACTAACGCCCAGGTGGCCGGTTACCACCCGCCCGATCACTGCCTTTTCGCCATTCTCGCCAGTTCCGGTCTGGAGAGGGGGTAGGTCTGGACCCATCGACATCAAAGTTGTTCCGTCTTATAGCGACAACTTCGGGGGCTCGAAAAAGGTCCATGGCACGGTGACGAATCCGATGTGCGGTGGTGCGGGGAATCTCACGAAGCACGTACGTCCCCCGGGCAACCCGCCGGATCCGGCCATTACGAATCTCCCACCGCAAAGCATCGGAGACGACCTTCGAAGCCCGACCCCAAACGGTGAACCCGTCCTCGCCAAGCTTGCGAACCAGTGCAGCCACCGTGCGATATCCCTGCGAGATGTAGTCGGTGAGGACGTATCGGAGGTCGCGTCCGGTCAGGGCGCCGCGACGATCAACCGACTCAAGCCACGGGTGGTCCGCATCTGGGCATGACGGAGCGACCCCATCGGGCCGATCCGGGTTATTCGATTGTGGACGATGTTCGGTCACGGTGTTCCTTCCGGTGATGGTGGCTCCGTTTGCGGCTCGGTAACGGGAGTGTTCGAACCACCTCGCCATTCGGGCGCCGTTCGGTCACGGTTCGGTCATTGTCCATGCTGATCGTCCAGCCGGTGTCGTGCACCTTGTGGTGATGCACCGAACACAGTGGAATCAGATTGTCGAGGTTGGTGAGGCCACCGTTTTCCCACTCGATGATGTGGTGAATCTCGCAGTAGTCGAACCGAACGTCACAGAGTGCGCAGGTGTCGTACATCACCCGGAGCGCTGCTCGTTGGGCGTCGGTAGCGGTTCGATACGAACGTCCCACCGCAAGCGCACGGCCCGAGGGCCCGATGACGGTGTGGGTGATCCAGGCGTCACAGAGGAACTGGCGGACCTTCGACAGCGGAAGGTTGTTCCCTGCGCCGGTGTGTTTGATCGTGTTGTTGGACTCACCCTTGCGAAGGGTCTCGAGATCGCAGACCACGTTGATGGAAGGGCGACCCTTGGCCGTGGTGGCCGAGCCGATGAGTGAACAGAGTGCGTTGGCATTGAGGTGTTCACCGTGGTGGACCTCTTCACCGGCGGAAGCGCGCTGCTTCGCAAGTGATCGGGCCTCGGAGTCGATGGCGTTTTGGAGCTGCTCGCCAGCGAGGGAGTCGAGATCCAGGCTTGCCCGGAAGCGGCCGTCTGCGGACGTCCATGACTTGAACGTGTTCTTCTGAGACTGATCAGCATGTTCGGTCTCACCGTCGTCCGACAGACGGTCCACTAGGCCACCGATCCACGACGAGAAACGTTTTGGGTTCATCCGGGCGGCCTTGCGAGCGATGGAGGTGTCCATTGCGTCAAAGGCCACCGTCCAGTCACCGTGGTGACGAAGTTTGTGGCGGGCGATGGCAACCGCATCGAGGTTGGCGGTGGAGATCGAACCCATCATGAACCCGGCGGACAGTGCGGGTAGCGCCGTGGCCAGGTCCCCCCGGCGTTGCACGCGGCGGGCCTCGGCGGTGGAGTTCTTGCCGACGGTCGAAAAGACATCCTCGGCGGATAGTCCACCAAGTTCGGTCAACCGGATTGCGGCCGACGACCCGACGCCCTCGAGCAGGCGAATGGTGCGCTGATTGGACCGAACCAGGTCGATCACTTCGTCCTCGGACAGCTGGCCGATCGGGGTGCGGTCCAGAAGGTCAGCATGGTGGCGCAAGCCGTCTGATACCGACGAACCTGTCGCCGTGGAGGAACTTCCCGCCTTCATACCTCGACCCTATTCTTGGGATGTGACAGAGTTTCCGGTGGAATCGGGACCGGACGCGACGAATTCCCAGTTCAGGGCCTCAAGAAAGAATTTCGAAAGATCTTTCCGGCACCGCCAGCGGGCGAGACTTGGCGGTGACCTCCCGAGATGCGAGAGTGAAGAATGGCAATCGAGGGAACAGTGACACCCGGCTTTGAGCGTGTGCGTGAAGTCTTCGAGGAGAACTTCGCCAGCCGCGGCGAGGTTGGGGCAGCGTGCGCCGCGGTTGTCGATAATGAACTTGTCGTGGACCTGTGGGGAGGACAGGCCGATCCCAAGGCGGGTAGGGCATGGGAGAAGGACACGATCGTCAACGTCTTCTCGACTACGAAGGGGATGGCCTCGATGGCCATCCTGCACGCCGCATCACACGGCCTGTTCAGCTTCGATGATCCAGTGGCCAAACACTGGCCCGAGTTCGCTGCGGGCGGAAAATAGAACGTCACCGTTCGACAACTGATCTCTCATCAGGCGGGCCTCAGCGCCATCGATCAGAAGTTGGATGCGGCAACGCTGGCCGACCCGGATCGCCTTGCCGCCGCCCTCGCCGCTCAGGTTCCGGCCTGGGAGCCCGGGACCCGTCATGGGTATCACGGCATCAGTCTCGGTTGGTATGAGTCAGAGCTCATCCGTCGAACCGATCCCGCGGCTCGAACGGTTGGTCAGTATTTTCAGGACGAGATCGCCACACCGCTCGGACTCGATTTCTGGATCGGTCTACCGGAGTCGGTGGCCACTTCCCGGATCGCTCGACCGCAGGCCGACTGGTACCGGGTGATGTTGGTCGCCAACATCAAGAAGATGCCGAGGGAGTTCGTGAAGAACTTCTTGAACCCTCGTTCCCTCACGGCCCGCACGTTCGGAAATCCGGCGATGCTTGGCAAACCGGCGCGTTACAACGACCCGTCGATGCGGAAGTTAGAACTGCCGGCGTCGAACGGGCACGGAACGGCACGGGCGATCGCCACTGCCTACGGCGAGTTCGCATCCGGCGGAAGCCGCCTCGGAATCACGGCGGAAGTTCTCGACGAGGTGGCCAGTGCCGCCGCTGACCCCACCGGCGGCCGAGAGGACCTGGTGTTGTGCACCGACACTCGTTTCTCGCTCGGGTACTGCAAACCATTGGACGGCTTCAACTTCGGCAGTTCGACGGCATTCGGCACACCCGGGGCTGGCGGTTCGCTCGGCTTCGCCGATCCGTATCGCAAGCTTGGTTTCGCGTATGTGATGAACGGCATGGACTACCACATGTTCGACGATCCTCGCGAGTTGGCCCTTCGCAACGCTGTCACCGACTGCCTGTAGGAACCCGGCTACTCCGACTCCCGCAGCCTTCGACGTTGCGCTTTGTGGTTCCGGCTGGGGTCGAACCAGCGGCCTCTCGCGTTTCAGGCGAGCGCTCTTCCCGAACTGAGCTACAGAACCTCGGACTCGAAGTGAACCACATGCGGTCGGGTCGAGCGCTTGGTTTTCCGGGGCCGCAGTCTGCCGAACATGCCACGGGAAATTTGTTGGACGAACGACCCCTACTACGGTCCCCCTGAGCGCACTCGCGCCCGGGCGGACGCACTACCCCAAGGAATGGAAATGACCGATTGGCTTGAGAGTCCGTTGAAGACCCTGTCGGACGTCGAGCGGTTTGAAGCCGAGATGCCGTTGGACCAGCGCCTCCCAGGCGACAGCGTGTACGACGTCCTCGTCAACGCGGCGGAGGAACACCGCGACCGCACCGCTCTCACGATGCTGATGACCGGTGAAGCTGACGAACAGCCTCGCCGTGTGACCTATCCGCAGTTATTGGGGCTGATCAACAAGACGGCCAACCTGCTCTCGAGCCTGGGTGGGGAACGGCCTGGGGTCGCCTTCATGTTGCCCACCCTGATCGAAACCCACGCCGTGCTGTGGGCAGCCGAGACCGTCGGCTATGCGGTGCCGATCAACTTTCTTCTCCAGCCCGACCATATTCGTGTATTGCTGGAGGCCTCTGACGCAACGGTCTTGGTGACCTTCGGGCCACACCCGCAGCTCGACATCTGGGAGAAGTCGCTGGAGCTGAAGCGCCAGATGCCCAACCTCACGGTGGTCCGCATAACGCCGCCGGGAACGCCACCCGAGGAGGGTGTGATCGACTTCTTTGAGGCGATCGGCGAACAGCCCGCTGATCGGTTGGTCTTCGACACCCGAGGTAGCGGCGATGACGTCGCGGCGTACTTCCACACAGGTGGGACGACCGGTGTACCGAAACTGGCCGCCCACAACCACAACGGTCAACTCACCGCGGCCTACGGCTGCGCAGCACTGATGAACCTTGGCCCGGATGACGTGGTGACCGGCACGCTTCCCATGTTCCACGTGGCCGGGACGATCCTGCTCGGGATCAGCACCTTCATCGCCGGGTCCGAGGTGGTACTGATGTCGCCGGCGGGTCTCCGGAATCCAGCCATGGTGGCGAACTTCTGGCCGATCTGCGAACGGCACGGGGTCACGTTGGCCGGCGGTGTGCCCACGTCGATCGGAGCGATCGCAGAGATACCACTGGGTGAGTCCAACATCAGCGCCATTCGCGGTGGCCTCACCGGCGCATCGTCGCTTCCCGTGGCGGTGCGCGAGAAGTTCGAGGCTGTCACCGGAAAGAAGCTCAACGAGATCTACGGGATGACCGAGGCATCGGGTCTCATCGCCTGCAACCCCTTCGAGGGCGAAGGAGGGGCCGGATCCGTGGGCCTGCGCCTCCCGTACACCACGGTCACCATTCGCCACCTCACCGACGACGGAACGCTCGGTGAACCGTGCGCCGTCGGCGAAGTAGGCGTTCTCACCATCGGTGGGCCGACGGTGTCGCCCGGGTATCGAAACACCGATCAGAACGCCGGGACGTTTGTCGACGGTGAACTCAACACCGGGGACCTCGCCTATCTCGATTCCGAGGGACGGATCTACATCGCCGGTCGGTCGAAGGACCTGATCATTCGGAGCGGACACAACATCGATCCACTGATGATCGAGAACACCCTCCAGCGGCATCCGTCCGTGGCGGTTGCTGCGGCGGTCGGGATGCCCGATGCCTATGCCGGAGAACTCCCGGTCTGTTATGTCCAACTACTTCCGGGGGCCACGGCCACAGAGGAGGAACTGCACAGTTTCGCTCAGGCCGAGATCAACGAACGTCCGGCCTGGCCAAAGAACATCCACATTGTCGACTCGGTCCCGGTCACTGCGGTTGGCAAGATCTTCAAACCGGCATTGCGAGAAGAGACGGTGCAGCTCGTCGTGCAATCGATCCTCGACGAGCGCGATCTGGTCGGTTTCGTCGACGTCGCAGCAGGCGGACCCCGTGGCATGAACGTTGCCGTGTCGCTCAGCGACTGCGACGACGTACAGGCAGCTCAGCTGCAGGAGGCGCTGGACGGATATCTGTTCAAGGCAACCGTGAGCAACTAGTGGTTGTCAGCTCAGGAAGTCGACGATCGTCCGGTTCACGCGCGCGGGATCCTCGAGCTGCATGAAGTGTCCGACGTCATCGAACACGACGACGCGCGACCCTGCGGTCAGTTCGTCTTCGAGTCCTTCGGTCAGTTCAACCCCGATACAACCGTCATTTCGGCCGTGCAGGTAGAGCGTCGGCTGGGGTGGCGCATCGACGCCGGCCTGGTCCCATTCGGCGAGGTCGGGCGATCGCAGTTCGGGCTGGAAGCTAGCCCGGTAGTAGCCGAGGATCGCCGGTAGATGCCCGTCGGGAGTGGCCGAAGCGATGAAGCGTTCGATGTCCTCGGCGCCCTCAAATCCCGGCGACCAGTCCGCCCACAACCGATGCACGTACGACCAGTCATCATGCGGAAGAACCATTTCCGAAAGGGGATGCTGGAAGAAGAACATGTAGGACGACCGCCGGTTCTGGGCGTACTCGAACAGCGCTGGACGAAAGCGCCCGTAGGGCGGTACGGACATCATCACGACGCGACTCCATCGCTCGGGTTGCATGGTGGCGGCAATGTTTGCTGCACCGGCTCCGAAGTCGTGACCGATGATCACGGCGTCCTGATCACCGCCGAGCGCCTCGTGTAACGCACATGCATCACGGCCACGAACGCCCGGTTGATAGAGACCGTCCGGCGCAAGGCCGGACGGGAAGTAGCCACGGGTCCAGGGCGCAACCGCCCGGTAGCCGGCAGCTGCCAGCTCGGGCAGCAAATAACGCCATGAATGAGCCGAATCGGGGAATCCATGCAGACAGATCGCCAGTGGGCCGGATCCGATTTCGAGCCACTCGACATGCAGGCCATCGACCTCAGCCGACTGTTGGGTTATCTCGCTGTTCATCGAGGCTCCTACGCAAGGGAGATGAGCGTGACGCCATCGCCGATGGGAATGGTCACGTTCGTCGTGCGGGCGTCGGCTGCTACATGATCGTTGAACGCTTGAAGGGCTGCGGTGTCGCCGTCTTGATTGGACTCCAACACCCTTCCGCTCCACATCGTATTGTCAACTGCGATTACGCCGTGGGGTGTGAGTCGCTTGATGATTTCCGTGTAGTAGTTCGTGTAGTTCGACTTGTCGGCATCGATTACAGCGAAGTCGATTTCGAGATCGTCTGGTAGTGATCGCAGGGTCTCGAGCGCTGGGCCGATACGAAGTTCGATGCGGTCATCGACACCGGCGGCCACCCAGTGTCGGCGGGCCACCTCGGTGTATTCCTCGCTCACGTCGCAGCAGAGCAACCGTGCACCGTCAGGCAACGCGCTCGCAACGGTGAGCGACGAGTAACCCGTGAACGTCCCCACTTCTACGCAGAACTTCGGCCGTTGTGCCTTCACCAGAATTTGAAGGAGCAGTGCGCTTTCGTGATTGAAGCGCATGCCTCTTTCGCTGAGCTGATCGGTTTCGGTTCGGAGTGCGGTCTGAGCCTCGGTCGGCGGGGTGTTTCGTTCGTTGAGATAGGACCACATCTCCCGCGGCAGCGAGAACGGTTTGGCGGTTCCTTCCATGGACATGCTGCCACCACAGCACATGGGACGGTTCGCAACAAAGGTCGTCGCGATCCGGCACTCGTCTGGATTCTGCCCCGGTGGATTGCCGTCCAGACAAAGATGCTCTGATAACTTCAACGGCCAATGGAGCGGTACTACCCGATAGGCACACCTGGCGAGCCCTGGGGCGATCCCGAGAAGCAAGCGTGGTTCGAGGCTCGCTCGATCGAGCGCAGCTACCGAGACGACGTTCTTTCGAGACTGGGAGCACTCGACGATTCCTTCGACGTGTTCCAGTACGGGTCACTGCCACTCGATCCCGACCGGTATCCACTGATGGCGGTGAGGATTCGGTCCACTGCGAGCGATGCACCGTGGGCTCTCATCACCGGCGGCGTGCACGGCTACGAAACCAGTGGCGTCATGGGGGCCATCACCTTCCTCGAATCAGCTGCGATGTTGTACCGGGACCGGGTGAACCTTCTGGTGGCACCTTGTGTGAGCCCTTGGGGGTACGAGGTCATCAACCGTTGGAATCCCAACTGTTTCGATCCGAACCGCTCGTTCGTTTCCGACAGCCCGGCCGAGGAGTCGGCTGCGTTGATGGGGTTGGTCTCAGACGCCGCTATCGAAGTTCTCATGCACATCGATCTGCACGAGACGACCGACAGCGACGAGTCCGAATTCCGGCCGGCCGTGGCTGCGCGTGACGGACAACCCCACGAACCCGGCATCGTGCCCGACGGGTTCTACACCGTGGGCGACACCGAGAACCCCCAGCCCGAATTTCAAGCTGCGATCATCGCCGGTGTTGAGAAGGTGACTCACATTGCGCTGCCCGACGATGATGGTCAGATCATCGGTGTGGAGCCCACCCAACACGGCGTGATCAACTATCCGGTGGGCTCACTGGGACTGTGTGCGGGAATCACGGGCGCCCCGTATACAACAACGACCGAGGTGTACCCCGACAGCCCCCGAGCGACCCCGGAGATCTGCAATGCCGCCCAGGTAGCGACGGTCCGGGCCGGACTCGACTTCGTGCTGGCTCGCTCCTAGGCGAAGCCGCCCGGTCATCCAGTCGCTGAGTAAATCGAGGTAGCCGGGAACGAAAGCTGGAGATGTCGTGCGGCATCGTGGTGCGAGGCACGGGGCCTCGACCCAGATCTGGTGGCGGGCCTGTTACCCCCTACCCACGAAGGGCATGTTGGTAGCCATCACCGTGATGTTGAGCACATTCGCATCGAGCGGCAGTCCGGCCATGTACACCACGGCGTCGGTGACGTTCTGCATGTCCATGAGGGGTTCCGTCATGGTGGAGCCGTCGGCTTGCAGTGCGTTTGCTGCGGCACAGGAGCCCATGTCGGTGGTGACGTTGCCAATGTCGATCTGGCCGCAGGCGATCCCGAAGTTGCGACCGTCAAGCGCAAGGCTCTTGGTCAGGCCGGTGATGGCGTGTTTGCTGGTGGTGTATGGGGCTGAGAACGGTCGCGGCGTCTCCGACGAAATGGATCCATTGTTGATGATCCGGCCTCCCTGCGGGCTCTGCTTCCGCATGTGAGTAAACGCTTCTCGGGCGCAGAGGAACGAGCCGGTGACATTCACGTCTATCAGATGACGCCAGGCCTCCACGTCCAACTCGTCGATCGGAACGGCAGGTGCTGCAACACCGGCGTTGTTGAACAGCAGGTCGATTCGACCGAACCGGGCTGCGGCCTCCGCGAACAACCGCTGGACATCGGACTCGTCGCTCACGTCACAGTTGACGGCCAGACCGTCTCCGGAGAGTTCTGCAACGACCTGATCCAACGATTCAAGCGTGCGGCCTGCGATCACCACGGACCAGCCGGCCGCGCTCAATGCGATCGCCGTGGCCCGGCCGATCCCTCGGCTTCCACCGGTAACCACTGCTACTCGGGCTTCGCTACTCATTTCCATCGCTCCTTGATAGTGGCTAGCCAGCCGAGGCCGTCCTCGACCGACCCCGCCGGGTTGTACTCGGCCCCAAAACACCCGCTGTATCCCAGCGTCTCGATCCAGGGCAACAGCTCGGCGTAGTCCACCGTTCCGCCGCACGGTTCGGTTCGATCTGGTATCGATGCGAACTGCACGTGGCCCACATACTCGATGGCCCGATCAAAGACCGGACCCAGTTCACCGTGCGAAATACTGGCATGGAAGCAATCGATCATCAGCATCAGGTTGGGGGCACCCACAGCCCGGATCGTTTCGATCCCCTGATCCACCGTGACGAGGTGGTAGTCATCGGCCACGGTGGGGTTCAGCGGTTCTATGAGGACGTTCGTTCCGAGACGATCGGCAGCGCCGGCGGCGTAGGCGAGGTTCTTGCGATACGTCGATTCGGCTTCCGGGGTGCGCCCGGACCGACCGGCCACCACGCTGATCGCAGGACAGTCGATGTCATGTGCGTACTGCAGAGCTTCATCAATGTAGCCACGGGCCTGCCCCTCCCGTCCAGGGAGGGCCGCCACACCCAGTTCCCCGCGGGACGGGTCTCCGATTCTGGTGTTGAGTGACACCATGGACAAACCGGCCTCGTTGAGCGCCTCACGCACCTGAGCCGGCGGGGTGGCGTAGGGCATATGGCACTCGACGGCATCGAATCCAGCTGCCGCCGCGGCTCGAATCGCATCGGGCAGTTCGCAATCGGTCCAAAGGAAACCGAGGTTGGCCGAAACTCTCACCATGGCTCAGAGGAAGCGGATGTAGTTCGGGGCGGCGATCTCGATGACTTCGTCGGTCATGGTGAGCTCACCGGTTTCCACGTTGCGGGCCAGCACCCGAAGGTGGCCAGAGTCCTGGTTTGCGACCACCACAGCCTTGCCGTCCGGAGTGATCGCGAAGTGGCGTGGGAATTTCCCGCCGGTGGACACCACGCCGGTTCGTGTGAGCGAACCGTCCTCAGCGACGGCAAAGATCGCCAGAGAGTTGTCGCCACGATTCGAGACGTAGAGGAACCGCGCGTCGGGCGACAGCTTGATCTCCGAGACGTAGCTCACCTGATCACGGTTCTCGAGTGTCGACTCGTACTGGAACGGCAGTAGGCGGGGCTTCAACACATCGGGATCGGAGGCATCGAGTCGAGCCACCGAGACGGTGTTGAACAACTCGTTCGATACATAGCAGATGTCGAGTTCGGGATGCATGGCCATGTGCCGGGGGCCCGAGCCGGCTTCGAACTCGATGTGAAGCTCCTTGCTGAGCTGCAGCGTGGCAGGGTCCCATCGGTACTGGAAGACCGCGTTTTCGCCGAGGTCGGGGATGAACACCCAGTCGTGCCAGAAGTGTGCGCAGTGGGCGTGCGGACCCACCTGGCGATTCCCCCAGTGGTCTTCACGGTTTTCGACCTGCCGCCAGGTGTCCTCGGCCCGGTGGAACTGCACGAAGCTCTGGTGCACGGGCCCAAGGACGCCGTTGGACACCGGGGCCACGTCGATGGTTGCATCCCAGTAATTGATGACCACTGCGGCATCACCCGCCGGCGCCAGTGCCAGATAGCACGTGGACTTGCCAGACGCCCCCCAGGTCTCGAGTTCGGTGAGACTGCCGTCGGCGTGCACGCGGTAACGGACCACCGTGCCGTTCTCCCGAATCGTCTCAAGGATGCCGTACATCGTGGAATCGGGTCCGGGGATGAGGACCGCCGGGTTCAGCGCAGCCATGACCGGCCCCTGTGCAAGGGTGCCGTCGGCCCGGAGGGTCATCGAGTAGATACCCTTGCCCGGCGACGGAGCGTAGGGCTGGTGCGCCAGCGCGTCGAGGTCGCTGTAGGTGCCGACCAGTAGTTGGTAGTCCTGTTCAAGCATGGGGTACATCTCCTGAGATAGAGCGATTGGAAAGGCGGTTCAGCACGTCATCGACGAGGACGGCGGGATCACGGTCTGCGGCCACTTCGATGTCAGCGATTGAGCGGAACATGGCAGCCCGACGAGTTGCGAGCGAAACGAGTTCGGCCCGATCGATCGGACGACGGTGGCTGCTGGCGGCCTGTCGGCGAAGAAGTTCGTCGACTTCGGCAGTGAGGTGAACGCAGACTGCCCGTCGATTCAGAACCGTCCGGACTACGGCATCTTCCACGACGGATGCGGCCGCCGTGATCACCAATGGTTCGGCTCGAGCGAGCGCGCCCAACAGAACGGCCGCTTCGATGCGGTGGAGCTCATCGACGCCGAGTTCTGCGGCCACCGTGGCTCCGGTTACACCGAAGAGCTGTTCGATGTCGTCGTCGGAGTCGACGTAACCACGACCGGTTGCATCCGCAAGGGCTGCGCCGAGAGTGGACTTCCCGACGCCCATCAACCCGACAACAACCACATGACCTGGCTTTGGAATCTCAGACAACGGATGTCATTCCTCCGTCGACGAACAGGGTCTGTCCGTTGATGAAGCTGGCTGCGTCGGACAGTAGGAAGACAGCGGCCCCGCCCAGTTCGGACACCTCACCCCAACGGCCTGCTGGCGTGCGGTTCGCAACCCATGCCGAGAACTCCTCGTCGTTCACAAGAGCGGCGGTGAGTTCGGTGGCGAAGTACCCGGGAGCAATGCTGTTGACCTGAATGCCCATCGGGCCGAGTTCGGCACACATTCCGCGAGTGAGAAGCTCGACCCCGCCCTTGCTTGCGGTGTACGGCACGATGGTGGGGCGACCCAGCTGAGACTGGACCGAGCCGATGTTTACGATGCGTCCGGCTTCCCGCTCCGCCATCCGGCGGGCCACCGCCTGCGAGACGACGAACGGCGCCACGAGGTTCATCTCCATGAGGTACCGGTAGTCAGCATGGTCGAACTCGAGAAACGGTGCGCGACGCTGGATACCGGCGTTGTTGATGAGTCCCGAGATCGGACCCACCTCGGACTCGATCTCGGCAACCATGGTCTCGACGGCATCGACATCGGTCACGTCGGCCACCTGACCCGAAGCAGCAAAACCAGCGGACGTCAGTTCGTTGACCGCTGCGTCGACCTTGTCGACTGATCTCGCATTTACTACTACGTGGGCGCCACTTTGGGCACAGGCGCTGGCAAGAGCCCGACCGATTCCCTGGCTCGAGCCCGTAATGAGCACGACGCGATCGTCGAGACTGAAGAGACTTTGGGACATGAATGGCTCCTAGGAGGATTGGGAAAAGTCGAGCTGCACCTTCATGGCGTCACCCGAGGAAGCTTCGACGAACGCCGCTCCGGCGTCATGGACGTGGTAGCGGTTCGAAATCAACGGACTGAGGTTGAGACCTCCCGTGAGAAGTTCGAGCGACCGCCGGAACTCGTGATGGTTAAATCGGAAGGAGCCGACCACGGTGACCTCGCCGGTGACGCTCAGATGGATCGGCATGGGAACGCTGCCGCCATGGGGCAGACCCACCAGACACAGCGTTCCGCCTCTTCGAACCCGCTCGAGCCCATCGGCGATTGCCGTGGCCGCACCCGATGCATCGAAGACGACGTCGTAGCCGGCACCGAGGTCATCGTTGCCGACCAGCCTGACGCTTGATGCTCCGAGCCTGCGGCCGATTTCCAGCCGATCCGCCGCAACATCCGCAACAACGACTTCGGCCGCGCCCGATGCGACGCTCAGCGCAACGAGCATGCATCCGATCGGCCCAGCCCCGGCTACCAGGACCCGAGCCCCCGAGACCCCACCGGCCCGCTCGACGGCGTGAACGCAAACCGAGAGAGGTTCGGCGAATACAGCGAGTTCGTCGGCAAGCCCCGAGTCGAGCGGGACCACGTTCTTCGCTTTGCTGAGAAGTAGGGATGAAAACCCGCCGTCGGTGTGCGGCTGGGTTGATGCGCTGCCGAGAAAGATTGGGGACAGACAGATGTTGAAACGTTGCTCGCGGCACCGGTCACAGGTGAGGCAGGGCGACGACGGATCGACAGCGATTCGCTGGCCGTCCTCGAATCCGCCGACACGACTGCCGACGTCGCGCACAGTGCCGATGACCTCGTGACCGAGCACCATCGGTGCGGTGACGGTGAAACGGCCGACGGCACCCTTGCTGTAGTAACTGATATCGCTTCCGCAAATTCCACCGAGCGTGACGTCAACCTGCACCTCCTCCGCAGACGGCGATGCAACGGTGCGGTCCTCCACTCGAACATCACCCGCTCCATGGATGACGACGGCCTTTGCCTGGTTACTCATGCGCTGTAGCTCCCCGAAGTTGCGGTGCCGCCCGTGGCAGCCCAGTCGCGGTGGAACCATTCCCCGCGTGGCCGGTCGACCCGTTCAAACGTGTGCGCACCGAAGTAGTCCCGTTGCGCTTGAATGAGGTTGGCGGATCCCCGCTCCAAGCGGAAGCCGTCGTAGAACGCCAGAGCTGAGGACAGCGCCGGGGCGGGGGTGCCTGTAGACGCCGCAAGGACAACTGCAGCCCGCAGGCCAGCCTGCGCCGAAGCGATCCATTCGGCAAACCGGTGGTCGAAGAGCAGGTTCTCGAGCTCCGGATCGTTCGCATACGCCCGGGCAACGTCGTCGAGGAACGCCGCACGAATGATGCAGCCGCCGCGCCAGAGACGGGCGATGGCACCGAGGTCCAGCGACCATCCGTTCTCATCCGAGGCGGCACGGAGCAGCATGAATCCCTGTGCGTAGGAGATCAGCTTGGCTGCGTAGACGGCGTCCGCGATGGTGTCGACGTCGACGCCATCGAATCCCACACCGGTAGGCCCGGAAAGAAGTTTGGCCGCATGGGCCCGGGCGTCAACGAACGACGAGACCATCCGGGCCCCAACGGCCTCGCTCACCAGCATCACCGGTTGGCCCAGTTCCATCGCCGAGATCACGGTCCACTTGCCGGTCCCCTTCTGACCAGCTGCGTCGAGAATGACGTCGATCATGGGCGTGCCGTCGTCGTCGACCGCTTCGAAAATCTCTGCGCTGATCTCCACGAGGTAGGACCGCAGGCGCCCCGAATTCCAGTCGTGGAAGGTGCGCGCCATGTCTGCTGGAGTCTGGCCGAGAGCCCGCAGCATCAACTGGGCTTCGGCCAGCACCTGCATGTCGCCGTACTCGATGCCGTTGTGCACCATCTTCACGTAGTGACCGGAACCGCCATTCCCCAGCCACGAACAGCAGGGTTCGTCGTTATTGGGTCCCGCCTTGGCCGAGATGGCCTGCAGAACCGGTCCGATCTGCTCCCAGGTGCTGGCGTCGCCACCGGGCATGATCGATGGACCGTGCCTGGCGCCTTCCTCTCCCCCGGAGACTCCGCACCCGACGAAGCGAATTCCGTGCACCGCCAGTTCAGCGGTGCGTCGTTCTGAATCGGTGTAGAGAGAGTTGCCACAGTCGATGATGATGTCGTCGGCATCGAGGTGGGGCAGCAGGTCGGAAAGGACCGCATCGACCACCTCTCCCGCCTTGACCAGAAGAATCACCTTCCGGGGTCGGCTCAGGGCGGAGACAAACTCCACGACCGACGTGGTTGGACGCACGTCCTGTTCCGGCGTCGCCCGCTCGGCGAACTCGGTCGTGGTGTCCGTGGTGCGGTTGTACACCGCAATGGAATACCCGTTGTCGGCGATGTTGAGGGCAAGGTTCTGACCCATCACCGCCAGTCCGATCAAGCCAACGTCCGCGCCCATTACAACTCCTCGTCGTCGAGATCGGAGATCGCACCGGTGATGTAGGACACGCAGTCCTGTCCTGTGAAGTCACCGGTCAGAAAGCCGGATCGGCGACCCTGCCGCAGCACAACAACGTCGTTACACAGGCGCTCGACATCCTTCATGTTGTGACTGATCAGGAGAATCGCCGCACCCTGATCCCGGAGTGTTTCGATGAGGCTGAGCACCTGTGCTGTCTCGCGAACGCCCAATGCGGCTGTGGGTTCGTCCAGCAGGAGCACCTTGGTGCTCCAGAACGCGG
The DNA here is from genome assembly GCA_937958015.1 of uncultured Acidimicrobiales bacterium. GTDB lineage: Bacteria > Actinomycetota > Acidimicrobiia > Acidimicrobiales > SZUA-35 > JABDIY01. The sequence continues at coordinate 18,767 of CALGOA010000001.1, forward strand.
CGCGGGCGATGGCAACCGCTTGACGTTGCCCGCCCGACATCGTGCGTACCCGCCGGGTGACACCACCGGGGATGTTGATCCCCAGTTTCGAAACGGCTTTGGCCGCCTCGGCCCGCATCTCGCCGGTGCGATTGGCCCGCAGGATTCCGAAGCGGGTGAGTTCCTGCCCCATATAGAAGTTCTCGGCCACGTCGAACTCCTCCACAAGTTCGAGGGTCTGGAACACGGTCTCGATCTTGGCCGCCCGAGCCTCGCCTGGATTGGCGAATAACGTGGGGCGACCCTCGAGCACTATCTCACCCGACGACGGCGCGTGCACGCCGGAGATGATCTTCACCATCGTGGACTTGCCGGCGCCGTTGTCGCCGACCAGACCGGTGATTCGTCCGGGCGTGATGTCGAAGCTCACCGACTTCAGCGCCTGCACGGCTCCGAAGTTCTTGCTCACATCCCTGATCTGAAGCACCGGTGCAGCGGGATCGAGCGTCACTGTTTCGCTGGTGGTCTGCATCAGATCCGTCCCTTCGATGCGGCGCGGCGTTCGGCCAGCACATAGGCAGCGGCCGAGGCGACGACGAGTACGCCGATGCTGATGTCCTGAATTGCGGTGGGTACCCGGTTGATCTGGAAGCCGTTGAGAAGTGTGTACAGCAGGAGCGCTCCCGCCATCGACTTCATCACCTTGCCCGAGCCACCATTCAGCGACACGCCGCCGATAATCGCAGCTGCGAGAACCCACAGTTCACGGCCGAACCAGAGGTTTGGCTCGATGTTCTTCTGCTCGGCGATGTACGTGACCGCGGCGAGGCCGCAGCAGAATCCAACGAAGACGAACGGCATGATCGTGTAGAGAGCCACGTTGATACCGGCGGCCTTGGCGGCTTCGAGATTGCCGCCCACCGCGTAGGTCCGCCGTCCGTAGGAGGTGAACCCCATCACCGCCCAGGAGATCACCAACAACAGGACGAGAACGACCAACTTGTGGGAGATAGCCGTCTCGTAGTCGACGAAGAAGGACACGAGGATCCCCAGGACGCCTACCCCCGAGGCGATTCCCATCGGCAGTCGGGCGTGACCGGCGATGTACATGCCGGCCGCTGCGAGCAGGAAGCCGATTCCGGCGAGCAGAAGCAGGTTGTATACGCCGAGAGAGCCGCCGATGAAGTCTCCCATGAAGAGACCTTCTTCGGTTTCGCGTCCGAGCAGTTCGATGTCTTCCTCGGTCATCTGGGAAAGGTCTCGGAAGCGCACATCGACCGACGCATCGCTGGCGATCAATAGGGTGAGACCCCGGTAGGCGGTGAGCGATCCCAGTGTGACGATGAACGAGTTCAGGCCGACGAACCAGTGGACCATGCCGTTGATGAGGCCACCGATCGTGCCGACCAGAATTCCGAAGATCATTGCGGCGATCACCTCGGCCTGAACGCTCCCCAGAAATCCGAACCAGTCGTCCCTGACGGCGATCGCGATCGACATGGCGGACATCGCTGCGTTGGATGCGACCGAGAGATCGAAGTTGCCGCTGATGAGCAGGACGGTCATACCGATGGCGATGATTGCCACCGGGGTGGCCGCCTGCTCGATCACGTTCTCGACGTTGGCGGCGTTGAGGTAGAAGATCGGGTTTTCACCGGTCGAGGACCAGTAGGTGAAGACCGCCACGATGAACATCAGCGCGTAGTAGATCCCAGCGTTCCGGAAGGACAGCGACTCCCGGATGTCCTGAGATGCGACCACCACACCGGTGTCTTCGTATTTGGTTTCTGCTGTTTGTCGTACGTCCACTCGTCAATCTCTCTTTCGATCGGCTGTGCCCATTGAAGCCGAGGCCGTCCCTGGGGAGTTGGGAAGGCCTCGGCTGATGAGCCTGTAGGTAGGGACGGGCCCTACGATCCGCTGGCTACCACTCGGGGACGCAGTCCTCCAGGTTGTCGGCAGTGATCGCTGGCGTGGCGTAGAAGAACGGCTCGGCCGGGATGTCCTCACCGTTCAGATGGCGAATGATCAGCTGGGTTGCAACGGCGCCCATGGTGGCGGGCTTCTGACAGACGGTGCCGAGCACCTTGCCCTCGGCCACCAGTGCGATTCCCTCGGTGTTGCCACCGATGGAGGCGACGGGGATGTCGGTGCGACCGGCATTCTCCATCGAAGTTACACAGCCGATCGTCATCTCGTCGGAGTGGGAGTAGATGAGATCGATCGAATCGTCGGCTGCGAGCATGTTGTCGCATGCCACCTTGGCATCTTCACGCTTGAAGCGGCCGGTCTGCTCGTTGGTTACCTCGTGTTCGATGCCCTTTTCCTCAAGTGCTTCAATGAAGCCCTCGTTGCGAAGCGTGGCGTTGGACGTTCCGGGGGTACCGGCCAGGATCACGATGTTCAGTGGTCCATCGGCATCGGCGGCAACCTGTTCGACGAACGCCGCAGCCCGGGCGCCCATGTCCTTGTCGTCGTTGGTCACGAGCGCAAGCGTGCCTTCGTAGACATGTTGCCCGCCGAACGTGGCCGGGTCGCCGATCTGTAGCGCCACCGCCACGACCGGGATGCCGGCGTCGATCGCCTCTTCGGCGATACCCACGGCGGAGCCGGAGTTCGTAGCGCCGAGTACGAGACCGTCAATTCCGGCTGCGAGCATGTTCTTTACGTCGTTGAGCTGTTTGTCGTCCTCACTGTTGGCATCGGCGAAGGTCGGATCGGCAGCCGCAGCGCGCACCGCAGCGTCGGTCGAGCCGTTCTTCACCGCAACCCAGAAGTTCGCTTTCTGCTGCTGAAGCGACACACCGATGAGGTAGTCGTCGGCGGCGGTGAGTTCACAAACGAAGTCGGTGCCATAGGGATGCTCGCACGGGCCGGCCTCTTCCGGTTCGGGCTCCTCTTCGGGGTCCTCTGCTGCGACGTCGGGCGCAGCGGTCGTTTCGGTTGCCTCGCCTTCCACAGCATCCGTAGTGGCCGTGCTTTCGATTGCGGCTTCGCTTCCGCAGGCGGCGACTACCAGTGCCAGTGCTGTCAGAAACGACAGCAGTCTCGTGTTGCTCATGTCTCTCCCTTGGTTTGGATCGCCGAGAGTCGGAGTTCCTCCGAATCTGATGTCCCACATATTGGACCGGCGACCAGTTATGTGTACTGCCTGCAGCATGACACAGGTCACACGAAAAGCCAAGCAGTAAATTGGGACGCGTCAGAAACCAGCTTTGAGCGAACGTCGCGCTAGCGCCGAAACCCCGTCAGTCAGTGGCAGGAGGGAGTGATTCGGCCAGTAACTCGAGGTCGCTGACGAGGGAATCTTCCAGTTTCCGGGAGCGTCGGGCCGACAGCATCGTGGCACCGACGGCCAACTTTCGATCGTCGAACCGACTTCGAACCGGCACGGCGAGACTGCACAGACCAAGCGTGTTCAGTTGATCGCCGACGGCGAACCCATCGGCGCGGGCTTGCACAACGGCGGCACGAAGTTGGCTCCGAGACGTGTACGAGAATTCGGTTTCGCCCGGGTACTCCGTGAGCCCATCGAGGTATTCCTCCAGCTCGTCGTCATCGAAGGTGGAGAGCATCGCTATCCCCATCGCAGTCGCGACTGCGGAGAGGCGGGCCCCGACCCTTGCGTACCAACGAACGGGCTGAGACCCGTTGTGGTGAGCGAGATACAGAATCTCATGTCCGTGAAGAGACGACAGCGACAACGTCTCCTCTTTAGCCACCGGGAGCGTGCGACACGAACGGTGAAACTCATCCACCACGTCGCTCTGTGCCAGGTAGGCGCCACCCAACTCCACCAGCTTCCGGCCCAGTAGATACCCGTCCTCGGTCCGTTCGATCAGCCCGGTCTGCTCCAGGGCGGCAACGATGTTCGTGCCAGTCGACTTGGCCCTGCCGATTCGGCGGGCGAGTTCGGCAGCGCTCAGCGGTTTGCCAGCCTCAGCCAGAAGGTCGAGAATCTGCGCGGCGCTGTTTACCGCTGGCGACAGACTCTGCCTGTTCTGTGCTTCTGACATGTCGCCACCCTTTGTACCTCAGTCGCCCCATATTGACCGACTTCAAGCCAAGAACGCCTCGATTGGCTGGCGGGGCGGAGTCCGGAGGGCCATCGGATTTTTGTCCACCCGGGTTGGTCGTCGACTCCGACGTCTATCGGGCGATGATCTGAGTCTGGCAGCTTCGGCACCGGTTCCTTCACAACGGCAGCAGCTCGACGGTGCCTGTGATGTAGTTGACGGTATGCGAGCCCCACCGCCGGAGTTGCGAGACGACCGTGACGCAGGCTTCTACTCACCGGGCAGCTCCGGTCCCGCTGCCATCCAGCTCGACTGGCTCGGCGACGGAGACTTCACGCTGGCTCAACCTTTTGAATACGTCGAGCCCCAGGGTCGAAGCCACCTGGTGCACCCGTCCGAGCCGATCGATCTCGCCTCGATCCCGATCTTCCTCACCTGGCTGGTCCCGAAGGACGGAACGCATACACCAGCGGCCATCCTTCACGACACACTCATCGGTGGGCGGGTCGCGGTTGACTACGACAACTCCGACAACGAACAGATCGACGATCGTCACGCCGACTATCTGTTCCGAGAGGCGATGAAACACACCGGCGTCGGGTGGGTTCGTCGGTGGTTGATGTGGTCGGCTGTTTCGCTTCGATCGCTCACCGTTGAAACGGCACGAGCGGCCGATGGCCGTACCACCGAGCGGATGCGATGGGGTCGCATCGGTCCTGTGGCCGTGGCGCTGATCGGGTGTGTCATCATCGCAACGATCATGGCGCTCGATGTTCCCGATGTCATCGATTCCACCCGGTGGTTCGACCGCTGGTCGTGGACCGACGACATCGACGTGTTCGGGTCCCGATCGTGGTTTAGCGAAGTAGTTCGCGGGGTCGCGTGTATCGCTTTCTGTGGCGCGTTGGTTGGTTTGGTTCTGGGCCTGGTCAGCCGCAACCGGGACGGTCTTGCCGCAGGAGCGATCGGCGGTACTGCCGTCGGCCTTCTGGGGCTACCAATGCTGTCCTCGGCTATCGGCTACGCGATGTACTTACTGATCGAGTTTGTGGTTCGGCTAGTCCGCCGAGCCGCCGGTCTGTCGTCTTAGTGGGAGTCACCCCGTCTTCTGCGACGGTCGACGAACCACCATTTGTTTCTGGGTACGTTCTAAATCGCTTCGCGTCGCTCCTCGTTCTGCCTGATGGCAACTACGTCGAGGTGCTTCTGCCACTCGGAAACACCGTGGGATGTAGTCCCCATCAGGAATTTGCAGAAGGTGGCGCGTCTGTTTGGACGACTCTCAGATCTTGGTCCGACGGGCTCGAAACACCCGGTCGGTGCGGTGGCGGGCTTCAGCGGGAGGGTTGGGTCGG
>CALGOA010000002.1 GCA_937958015.1 uncultured Acidimicrobiales bacterium
AACGCCGCATTTGCACTTATGCCCGATCACATTCGGGTCGTGGCGGTCAATCCCGGATGGATGGACACTCCGGGCGAGGACGTGATCCAACGCAAGTATCACGATGGCGGAGACACGTGGTTGGCCGAGGCAGAGTCAACCCGACCCTTCGGGCGCCTGATCAAAACCGACGAGATCGTGCGCACACTCGCGTTCGTGTTGAGTGATGATGCCGGGATGATGACGGGTGCCGTGATCGACTTCGACCAGACCGTGCGCGGCGCCGGCGACAGCCCACTGCCAACCGAACGGTTGTAGGAGGAATCAAGTGAAACGAAACCGGCCAACAGTCGCAGACCTCCGGGCATGGAAAGGCACGCGCCAGCTGACCAACGTTTACGTGGACAGTATCGAAGAGGCTGCCGCGGCAGAGGAAGCCGGCATCGACATCATCACCGTTCAGGACACGCTCATGAGCGCAGAGATCCGCGCCGCCTCCCCGACGGCGTTCATGGTCGTCGGGTTGGACTATGGGCATGTCGTAACGACCGATGACTACCTGCGGGCGGCTTTCAAGGGTCTGCTGGCAGGAGGGGATGCGTGCTGGTCGGCGGCGAGCCTGGAGACGATCGCTCGAATGCGGGCCGAGGGGATACCGATCATCGGGCATGTGGGACTCATTCCACCGCGCAGAACATGGACCGGCGGCTTCAAGGCGGTCGGGAAGACAGCGTCGTCGGCCGCCGAGGTCTGGGAGCAGGTCGTTGCGCTCGAAGAGGCCGGTGCCTTCGCGGCCGAGATCGAAGTAGTGCCGGCGGCTGTGGCGTCGGCGATAAGCAAGCGCACAACGCTGGTCATGATTTCGATGGGTTCGGGGGCGGGCTGTGATGCCCAGTACCTTTTCAGCACCGATGTCCTCGGAACCAACAGGGGTCACGTGCCCCGGCATGCGAAGACCTACGGTTCGATCGGTGCCGAGCTGGATCGGCTGCAGGAACTTCGGGTCGAGGCCTACCGGGCGTATGTGGATGACGTCCAGAGCGGACAGTTTCCCGACGACTCGCGCCTGGTGCCGATTCCCGACGACGAGTTTGCCGAATTCAGTTCGATCCTCAACGCCGATCGTCCGACCGCGTCATAACCCCGGTCGGTTAGGACTCCAGATCCTCCAGAATGGACACAGCTGCGTCGGCGAGAACCTGGGCCCCCAGGACGATGTCTTCCTCGGCGCTGTCTTCGGCGAAATCATGGCTGATCCCACCGATGCTGGGGATGAAGAGCATCGCACAGGGGAGATGATGCGAGAGCACCATCGGGTCGTGGCCCGCGGCGCTGGGCATCTCGCACCAATGGTCCGGTACCCGAGCATTGGCCGCGGTGGCGATGTGGTGCATCAAATGCGGATCCATGGCCGTCGGAGCGATCTTCTCGCGCCGGGGTGTTGCTACCACGTCGACGCCTTTCACACCGTTTGATTCCGACGCCAACCGCATAACGGCGTCGCTCATCCGATCCAGCGTCGCATCGCTGGGGTCGCGAAACTGGATCGTGATCGACGCCCGATCCGGGATGATGCTCTCGGCTCCGGGTTCCACGGTGACCACCCCGGTCGTCCAGACGCTGAGCGGCCCCGCCGCCTCAGCCATGCGGTCCTGTAGGCGTGAACCGAAGTGGAACATTGCAACTGCGGCATCGTTTCTCAGATGCATTGGCGTGGTTCCCGCATGGTTCTGCACACCGTCGAACGTGACCCGAACCCCCCGGATTCCCACGATGTTGGTCACCACACCGATCCGCTGGTCGTTGGCTTCGAGGTGTGGTCCCTGCTCGATGTGGGCTTCCAAATACGCGACGTGGCGATCGGGTTGGAAACGAGCGGGGGCGACCCCGTCGAGACCGGTGCGACGTAGTGCATTACGAACCGATTCTCCCGATGCGTTTGTCGCCTCCATGTCATCTGCGGTGAGTCCGTTCACGAACCCTGTGCTTCCCAAACAACTGGTGTAGGTGCCCTCCTCGTCGCTCCAGGCCACAGCGTCGATGGCGAGATGGCTGGTGTTTGGATCCTCCAACAACGCTCGAGCGACCTCGAGTCCATAGATCACACCCATCGCACCGTCGAGCCAACCGCCCTCGGGTTGGGTGTCGCTGTGGGAGCCGAGGATCAGCGCTGGCCCCGGGTTCGGCGAACGCCCGAAGACATTCCCGACCCCGTCGACCGCCGCGTTCAGCCCAGCCTCAGACATGCGATCGCGCAACCATTGACGAGCGGCCATGTCCTGGGGGGAGAACGTGGGGCGGACGACTCCGTTGCCGCTGGCTCCGAAGGTTCGCAGCGTGCGGAGGTCATCCATCAGTCGGTCAGGGTTGATTCGGCTGTTCATCGTTTCGTGACCGTAGTCGGCACCGAACAGGTGCATCACCCCCACCTGCAACACCCCCACCTGCAACACCAACTACGGCCCGTGGTTACAACAATGCTCGACTACGTGCTAATTAATTGCTATTGTCCAATATAGATATTAAAGTTTGCCTTTACCGCAACCGATACTTGTACATACCACGCATGTACACCCAGCAACAGGAGACACTGCAATGGACCTGATCGCCTTCGCTCTGGCATGGATCGCCCTCGGGTGGGCCGCCGCCCTGCTGCTCCCTACCGAGCAGGAGTCCCGATTCGCATGGCTTCCCGTCGCTGTCTGTTTTGGGCCGCTGTGGGCCTTCGTTGCGATGGAGATGCGAAATGACGCCGCTGAAAGGATGGATGCAATCACTGCGTCCGGGGTACACGACTTCGAATCGTCGAGTACCCCCTCCCGAAACGGCAGCTAAATGAATCTGAATCCCCCCACCGAACATCAACTGCTGGTGTTCTGGGTTGGCCTTCTGGTCATCCTGGTTGCCGCACGAGGGCTCGGCGCTCTGATGCAAAAGGTCGGGCAACCGGCTGTGGTGGGGGAATTGGCGGCGGGACTGGTACTGGGTCCGTCGCTGTTGGGCAAGGTGGCCCCCGGCGTGTTCGACTGGTTGTTCCCCGCCGATGATGTTCAGACCGGCATGTTGTTCACGGTGGGGTGGCTGGGTGTCCTCCTTCTGCTCGTCGCCACGGGATTCGAAACCGACCTGGGTCTGATCGGCCGATTAGGTCGAGCCGCCACCTTCGTTTCGGCGGGTTCCCTTATCGTCCCGGCGCTGGCGGGTCTGGCCGTCGGGTGGTTCATCCCGGTCGCCTTTGTCGGCGATGGCACCGAGCGGTACATCTTTGCGCTGTTCATCGCCGCTGCCCTGTCGATCTCCTCGTTGCCGGTTATCGCCAAGATCCTCTCCGAGATGGGTCTGATGCGGCGAAATTTCGGACAGCTCACACTTGCGGCCGGAATGGCCAACGACGTGGTCGGATGGATTGCGCTCGGGTTCATCGCCGGACTGGCTCAGGCCGGGGGAGTTCAGCTCGACAAACTGGCATTCACCGTCGGCGGGGTCACAATCTTCTTCATCGCCGCCTTCACCATTGGCCAACGCGGCGTCGACGCTGCGCTACGACGGGTCCGGGCCCGCGGTGATGATCCGCTCGCCGGTCTTACCGTCATCCTCATCACGGCGCTCACCTTCGGCGTGATCACTCAGTGGCTCCACGTTGAGGCTGTTCTTGGAGCGTTCGTCGCCGGAGTGATCTTGGCCCGCTCACGATTCGGTGATCACGAGCTGATCAAACCGCTCGAGACCATGACGGCAGCGATTTTTGCGCCGGTCTTCTTCGCAACCGCTGGACTCCGGGTTGACCTTGCCCTGCTTGGAGACGTCGAGACCTTTGTTTGGGCCGGAATAGTGCTCTTCGCGGCGTCGGCGTCGAAGTTCGTCGGCTCGGTCATCGGCGCCAAGCTGTCGCTCCTGCCCACCCGCGAAGGCGCAGCTCTCGGTGTTGGCCTCAACGCCCGTGGCGCTCTCGAGATCGTCATCGCCACTGTGGGCCTCAGCCTCGGGGTTCTCAACGATCGTTCGTACACGGTGATTGTGCTGATGGCTATGGCAACGTCGATGTTGGCTCCGCCACTGCTGCGCCGAGTCCTGGCCGGCTGGGAGGGAGACCCCGAAGAACGTCGTCGTATCGACCTCGAGGCCCAACTCGACGCAAACGCCATCGTGACCGGTGGACGGATTCTTCTCCCTACCACCGGCGGGTTGTCATCCATCCTGGCGGCCCAGATCATCGGACTGGCCTGGCCCAAAGAAGCCGAGGTCACCCTTCTCACCGTCGGTAGGCCCGGTGTCGACGTCGAAGCGGTCATGAACGTGCTGCCCGACCGCGAGGTCCGTCATATCCACGCCGAGGGTGACTCGGTCGCAAAGGCGATCCTCGACGAGGCGCTGCTCGGTTACGACGCCATCGCCATGGGAACCACCCACAAAGCGAACGAGGCCCACCTCGTGGCACCTCTGGTCGATCTGGTCGTCAACAACTCACCGATTCCGGCGATGGTCGTTCGTCGACCCAACACCGCCGGGTTGCCGTGGGCGTTCTCCCGGGCGGTCGTACCGCTGGCTGGCAGCCGGAGCTCCCGGGCGGCGCAGGAGATCGGTTCGTACCTGAGCGCCAATATCGGCACGCACCTGCATCAGATTCACGTACCCACCAGCAGGGGTCGCAGCCTTGATCACGTGCTGCACGAACATGCGCCCCACAGCCGCGATGTGAGGCGAATCCTGTCGGCCGCGGCGTCGTTCGCCACCGGAATCGGAGCGAATCACACCACGGTGGCTGAGCCAGCGCCGAACGTGGGTGAACACATCGAATATCTGGTCAAGGACCTGGGGGCCAATCTGGTGTTCTTGAGTGGCACCAGCCGCTCCGAAAGCGAGGATCTGTTCCTCGGCCACACCATCCACCACGTGCTGGAACGGGTTCAGACCACAGTTGTGCTTGCCGTGGTGCCCGACCCTGCGGCAGTGACCCGAGAGCCGGTCGAAGACGAGGCGTTGGCGGGCTCCTGACCAGACGCCTACCTGCGACGATCATCTCGCTCCGACCACCAAACTTCGGCCCTGATCACCGGCGGTGGAGAAGGTAGTGAGGTTATTCAAAAGGAAACCCAAAGGTTTTCAAAAGGTTTTCGTTCAATTGACAACGTAACACCCCGGGTGTTTTACCAACGCTGACCCAATGGGTGACCGGGTTGGAACAGCACCGAGTGAGAGTGTGATCACTTAACGCCGTTCCTGTTGTGGGCAATTCTTCCCACAAAACCCAGTTCCGCTAGCCTATTGTCACTCACTGTGGTTGTATGTCGCCTACGGCAATCCCCTGTGGGGGTTTGCTGGCGGAATCGGGCGGGAGCGAAAGAGCGGAACCAATGTCGTTGGACGTTGAGACAGACATGTGCCGAATTGGCATCAATGCATTCGGACCACTGCATGTGCGAACCGAATCCGAGGTACTCGATCACCGGGATCTCGCGGGCAAGAAGCCTCGACTGCTGCTCGAGCGACTGCTTGTCAGTCGCGATGCAGTTGTGCACAAGTCGGCGATCGCCGACGCGTTGTGGCCCCGGAATGCTCCCCGGAACGCCTCCGCCACGATCGAGAGTTACGTCAGCCTGCTTCGCAAGCGGCTGTTCGCCGACCGTGAGGTAGCTCGCCAGGTCATCGTGACCTCCCGCGAGGGATATCGACTTGATACTGCCAACGTCGACCTCGATCTTGACTGCTTTGACACTTTGACCCAACGGGCTGATGAACTGGGGCCTGGCCCCCGCAGCCTCGAACTTCGGCTTGAAGCGGACGCGCTCCGGCGGGGAACGCTGCTGGAGGACGCCGTCGACGAACAGTGGATCGACGACCTGCGACGGGTGTACCACGATCGGGCCTCCAACAACCTGGTCATGATCGCCGAAGCTCAACTCGACGCAGGGGTCTATTCGCTGGCGATCCGCAGTGCCGAGTCTGCGATTCAACTGGAGCCGTATTGTGAAGAGGCATTCCGGGTCCTGATGTTGGCGCACTACGCCCTCGGCCACCACAGCGGTGCCCGAAAGGCATTTGAACGACTGAGAGACCTGGTGTGGACAGACCTGTCCGTCGATCTCACCTCGGTGACCGAGGACCTTGCTGCCGCCATCGATGCCGGTGTACCGCCGGCCGACCTGATCGCTGGATTGTCCCGACGGAGCTCGAATGGCCACGCACCAGCGGCAACAATCGAAGATCGTTCGCCTGCGGTTGATGCCCGTGCGGCGTGTCGCCGAATGCCGTTTCTCGGTCGCGAGGCCGAACTGATGTCCCTGCACCGGACCGTTGATGCGCAACCCCAGTCCGGACTCCAACTCGTTATGGTCCGAGGTGCTCGAGGCATCGGAAAGACGGCACTTCTCAACCGATTCGAGGGACTCGCTCCCGCCGGCGTTGGACGGGTGTCGTTCCGCGATTTGTGTACCACGCAGAACGAGACATTCGCACCGGGCCTGGTCGGCGCCCTAAGGCAAACAGGATTGGATGCCGGCGAATGGCCAGCGACCTCAAGTGGCGCGCCGCTCCTAGCGGTGGAGGGGCTGCTGACGGCTCTGGCGGCTGATCTTCGGTCCTCGGCGCCGGTTACGTTGTTGCTCGACGACCTCGACCGCGCCCCCGACAGCGATATTGCAGCCATCGCCTGGCTGCGGGCTAATGCCCCTGAAGCCCCGCTGACAATCGTGGGTTCGATGACGCCCCCGTCACAGGGCGAGCCAGATGGTGGCGGACTTCGACCGGATCGCTTCATCGACCTGGGCCCTCTGACCGCCAGCGATGTTGCGTCGTGTGGATCCCACGGGCGCACGATTCGTGAACAGTGCGATGGTCACCCTCTTTTCATGGCCGACCTATGGCGGTGGCGAGCGGCGGGACTGTCGGGGCCCCCGGACTCACTGCTCACCTACGTCGAGAGCCGGGTCCACACTCTGAACGACCCGTTCGTCGACGCACTTTCGGTCCTGACGAATTTGTGCTCCCCGGCAGAACTCGCCGATCTGGTGGACGATCTTCAACTGTCGGTGACGGCGATGAGGCGCGGCCTCGAGGTGCTGGTCGGCCAACGACCGGCGGAGCAGGCCGGTGAAGGCAACGATCCGATTCGAGGTGCGGCATGACAACAACGGAAACTCCATCGGCGGTCGGGTTTCCGGTTGTCAGCGTCCCCCGAATGGTCGATCCGCCCACCGGCCCCTATCTGCGGGTTGGCAAACGGCTCTTCGACATCACGGTCGCCACAGCGCTTCTGTTCGTGCTCACACCGTTTGTACTGTTGGTCTCGGTTCTCAGCTTCTATCTTCTCGGATCGCCCGTCTTTTACCGGCAGCAGCGGGTCGGACGGTTTGGACGAACGTTCGTGATGTTGAAGTTCCGGTCCATGCTCCCGTGTCGCCGGTTGGGATCTGAGCAGATCGATCATGCCGATCGTCGCGGTACCCACAAGTCGCTATCGGATCCCCGGCACACGACGTTCGGGCGGTTGATGCGACGCAGCAGCGTCGACGAACTGCCCCAGTTGATCAACGTGTTGCGTGGTGACATGAGCCTGGTCGGACCGAGACCCGAGCTACCCCAGATCGCAGAGAGTCACGGACTCATGAATCACGTACGGCACAGCGTGCGTCCTGGCCTGACCGGTCTCTGGCAAATCTCGGAGGATCGTCCTGGCTTCGTTCATGAAAACGTCCGCTACGACGTGCTGTACACCCAGACCGTCTCATTCCGGACCGACCTGATGATCCTCATAAGAACGATCCCGGTCCTACTCCGATGTGGAGGGCAGTAGACATGTCGAACTACCGACCGAACGTCGCCCGACACCTCAAACATCTGATCACCGATCTGGGACCGATCGACAGCCTCTTGGACTTCGGGGCTGGGAACGGATGGATGCTGAGCCAGCTGCTCACCACCGACGTCAGGGTGAACCGTGCACCCGCGGTGGATGTGCAGAAGCGGCCACAATGTCACGTTCCGGTGCGAATCTACGACGGAAAACGCCTGCCCTTCGACGATCGATCATTCGACGCGACGATGGCCGTTGATGTCCTGCACCACTGCCCGGACCCGGCCGCCGCACTGCGAGACGCAGCCCGTGTCACCCGGCGATTCATTGTGATCAAGGATCATACGTACCGCTCGGTTGCCGGGTTTGCGACCCTGTCGCTGCTCGATGAAATTGGGAACCGCAAGTTCGGGATTCCAAGTCGGTATCAATACCAAAGAGACTTCAGCTGGGATGCGGTTCTGGCCGAGGAGGGGTTCCACGTCCGTCATCGGGTGAACCCGCTGCCGTGCCACGAGGGTGTTCTCTCGGTTACCGACCGTCTCCAGTACGGGGCGGTCTACGAACGGTCCAATGACTGAACACGGCGGCTGGGACGGGTCGAATCAGACGCGGCGCCGCGGTCGTGGAGGATCTTTGCGTCAACTACCACCGACACCTGCGGTCGCGATCGCGGGCGTTCTCCTGTTGCGACTCGCCTCGTTATTGGCGTTGCACATCCACTCACACCTCGTTGGTGAGGACGGGTTTAACTCTTTCCCCTACGGTGGCCTCGACGACGGCCGGTACTACTACACGACGGCTCAGCAACTGGCCGACGGCATCGAACCCCCATACGTTCTGAATCCGTTCCCACGGGTGTTGGCCGTTTTGATGGATCTGGGTATCAGGGATCTGCTGGCGCTAAAGATGATCAGTTTCGCCGTAGGTTCGATCGGTGTCGTTGCGGCTGCATCGCTGGCCTGGAATCTCGGCGCTCAATTGAATGAGGTCGGTCGACGATGGACGGTGACGATCGCCGTGGTGCTCGCCGGTCTGTTCCCCAGCAACGTTTTTTGGACCACGAACTCGCTGATGCGGGACGGCTGGATCTTCTCGTTCACCCTCGTGGCTGCGTGCTGCTTTTTCGGGGCGATACCCAGCCGGCTTCAGCTCATCCGCTGGCCGCTCGGCATCGTATCGCTGGCGGGCGCCACTCTCTTTCGACCCTACGTTCTCGTCGTGTTCGTCGCTGCGCTATTGAGCGCTCGGTTCTGGTTTCTGAACCCGATGACCCGGTTGAAACCCCGGCCCGGCCCGGTGGCCATTCGCCTGATCGCCGTGGCGGGCGTGTTCATCGTTGGATGTCTCGTTGCGGCGCCGGTGCTGTTCGACGCCACCGGATTCAACATTCTGGAATGGCGCAGCCAGGAGGAACTCCTGGGTAAGGGGAGTTCACTCGGATTTAGGTTCACGGACACGTCATGGCCGTTGGTCATCGCGTACTACTTCATCAGCTTCATCTCGAATGCGGTCGGCCCACTCCCGTTCCAGATCAAATCGGCGAACCAAACACTGGTGTTTGTCGAGTTGCCCTTCTTTGTGATCATCGCAGCCGGGCTCTTCAAGTCGCGCTTTGAGTCCCGACTCCTCCGGTTCTGTGCGCTTTTTGGGCTGTACTGGCTGTTGCTGTTGGGGCTCTGGAACGACGTGCTCGGAAATGGCGCCAGAAACCGGATCATGGCGTGGCCGCTGCTGGCCTTGGCCGCCTCACCGGCGATCGCCCGATACGTGATGAACAAACGCAACTCGACCGAGGAGGCTGGGGCACCACGAACGCTCGATCTCCAGCAGGCAGAGCTTCAGCCGGTTCGGGTCGGTGCTGACGGCGTCGACGTGGACGCGGTATCTCCTGCCGGGCAGGCCCTCCCGGTAGCCGACTCCACGGATCTTCGTCGTTTCGGCGATGGACTGATCGACTATCCACACACCGGGGTCGCATCGTCCGGCGCAAGCTCGTGGCCCCCGGTGCGACGGGAACGACGATTGGTGGCTGACAACTCGTGGAACCCGGTACGAACCACCACCCGGCCGGCCGCCGTCGAGGTCGTGGTGTTGTTCGACGAGGACGACGAGGTCGAGGCTGACCCGCTCTTCGTTCCCCGGGTGCCCGAGCGGCCGTTTCGAGGTGAACGATGAACGCACGACCGGCCTCGGCCACAACCGATGCCACCTCCGAGCGGTATGTCGTTGGTGAGGTTGTCAGATCCCACTACTACGACAGATCCGATCCGCCGATAACCGCGTCGGCCTGGCATCCTCTCCGGCAGCTGCGACGGGAGATCACCCGGCAGGTGGCGGCGTTCACGCTGGATCGGCCCGGGGCTGACATCGTCGATTTTGGCGCCGGCGATGCGCCCTACCGGTCGCTCTTTCCCCGTTCCAGCTACCGGATGGCCGATATCGATGAAGCTGGTCATCACACCCGGCCGGATCTTTCGATCGTCGACGGCCGGGTCGACGTGGATGCGGGGTGTGCGGATGTCGTGGTTTCGTTCCAAGTGCTCGAGCATGTCGATGACGTGGCGCTGTACCTCGACGAGGCTCGTCGGCTTCTGCGGCCAGGCGGCCGGCTGCTGCTCACCACCCACGGCGTGTGGCCTTACCATCCCCATCCCCGGGACCTTTGGCGATGGACCCCCGAAGGCATGCGCGAGGAGCTGATTCGCAACGGATTCGTGCCGCTTGCGCTGCGTGGCGTGGTCGGACCGCTGGGATGGACCGATCAGATCCGCATGTCCGCTATGCGACGGGCGATCGGGGCGATCCCTTTGGTGGGCAGAATCTGCGCATCGCTGCTGACTGCGGTGCTCAACGTCAAAATCGCGATCGAGGATGGCGTCACTCCAGATCCGATTCGCCAGCGAGACCCGGCGCTGATCGTGGTTGTTGCCGAGCCACTTCAGGGTCCGAGCCGGGAAACATAAGCCGTGGCAGGCATTGGCGTGGTGAACTCGACGGCTCCTCTGATCTCCAACGGTTGGAGCGCCGTGGCCAACACGGCGGCGGTTTTTGCTCTGTCGACTGCCGCAGGACCCGACTTTCCCCGGTTTGCGGCATCGACGGCGGCGCTCATTCTTGCCTACGGAACCGCTCGGTCGTTGCTGGGGGAACCGCTGATGCTGACGCGTCGCGATCGGGAGACCGGCGGAGCCGACAAGTTTCCCTCCATCGGCGGGTGGGTAGTGCTGTCGCTTGGGCTTGGCGGAGCCCTGGGTTCAGTGGCCGCACTGGGATTGGGTGCTGCTGGGGTCGAAGGGGTGGGCTGGATCACATTTGTTGCGGTCATAGCGCTCATCTTCAACGACTCCTGTCGTCATCTCTGTTTTGCCCGGGGATCATCTTGGACGGCAGCGGCAGCAGACATGGGCGTTGCCGCCGTCACGCTTGTCGTATGGAGTGCTGCCTCAAGTGCGGAGCCGGGCCAGGTGTACTGGATCTGGGCCATCGCATCACTGATGGCCGCAGCTGCAATGTTGACGACCGTCGTCCGGCGTGGCGCCTCGAATTCCACGAAGTCCTTGGACGCGCCCGTCCGAACGTGGGTTCGCGATAGTTGGTCCACAACCCGGTGGCTGGGAGCGGAGGCGGTCGCCGTCACCGCGGCGGTGACGGTTCCACTGATACTGGCCGCTGACAGCGTCGCAGCGCCGGGGCGCCTGCTGTTGTCGTGGTTTGGGTTCCAACAGATTCTGTTCTTTGCGGCGTATGCGGTGGCCAGTCGAAGCGGCAGTGACACCACGAGGACCACGATCGGCCTGTTCGGGACCGGGGCGCTAGCGGCCGTCGTGCTCGGTGTGGTGGTCTCGCTCGTGCCGACCGAGCTGCTCGTGGCGGCATTCGGTTTATCGGCCGAGGAAGCGAAGGGGTGGGCCCTGTGGTTCGCCGGACTTCAGATTCTGGTCGCAGCAGGAAACGCCCTCGCACTCGCAGCGCGCTTGTGGGCCAGAAGGTACGAGAGCATCTCGACTGCGTTGTTCCAGGGTCGACTGCTCTCCGCAATCGTCTCAACCATCGCCGGGGTGGCCGGCGCTCTTGCGCTCGGTGTCGGCGGCTATATCGGCGGCGCAGTGATCGGGGCAGCCCTACATGTGTTCGTCTCGGTGCTCATCCTTCGCCGTTCCCTCCGGAGCTCGCCGCTAGGTCTGGGTGCCAGCGACCTCGATCCTCCCGTGCTCATCGGGTCAGAAAGGTAGAAATGGCTTCACGTCTCGTCCAACGCTCAGGCCGTTCCTGGATCAGGCTGGTTGTGGTCGCCGCAACCCTGGCGTTGCTCACGCCGGTCTCGGTCGTGCCCGAGGCCGATGCTGCAACTCTGCCACCCGGTTTCGTCGACGAGGTCGTCGTCGGCGGCCTGACCGACCCGGTCGGGATGAAGTGGATGCCCGATGGACGACTCCTGATCGTGGAACAGGACGGGGTAGTCAAGCTCGCCGATCCCGTTGGTGGCGCTGCCACCACAGTCGTGCTCAACATTAACGCCGAGGTGAACAGCTGGAATGATCGCGGTTCGCTCGGAATCGAACTGCACCCCGACTTCCCAAATGATCCGGCCCTGTTTGTTCTGTTCACCCACGATCCACCCGAGACCCAGAACCCCCAAGCGCTCTATGACGGCAACGACGGCCCCGAGCGCCGGGTGGAGTACGGCGAACCTGACGGTCAGGGCCAGCGCGTGTCTCGGTTGGACCGATGGGATCTCGACGTAGCCACAAACTTCACCTCGGTTGTGCCGAACAGCCGCACAACGATTCTTGGTCAGGAGTCGACCTGGGACAACATCGGGGACCCCTTCAGCGATGCCGCCGACACCGGAACCCCATGGACGTGTTCTGACTACGATCAACCGGGCGATCCCAACACCTCCGGAACCCCGATCGAAGATTGCCTGCCTACCGATGGGCTCCACACGATTGGGTCGCTCCGATTCGCTCCTGACGGTGCGCTCTTCGTCGGGATCGGCGACGGAGCAACGCAGGAGGTCATCGACCCGAGAGCGCTACGAGCTCAGGATCTCGACACCCTGGCCGGAAAGATCCTTCGTATCGACCCCGAGACCGGAGAGGGCCTCGCGGACAATCCATTCTTCGACGGTGACCCGTCCTCCAATCGCTCGAGGGTCTACCAATTCGGTCTCCGGAACCCGTTCCGGTTTACGTTGGATCCGATCTCGGGCGATCCATTCTCGGGTGACGTTGGTTGGAACTCGTTTGAGGAGATCAACTTCGGATCGGCCGGAACCGACTTTGGCTGGCCCTGCTTCGAAGGTGGGCTGTCCGACGGCACGATGGCTGGCGGGCAGTTGGAAGGGGTCGGCGTCAGCCGCCTGGGACCCGGATACAGCCAGTTGTCCGGGTGCGCTGATGATGTGGCCGCCGCCACTGCCACTGCGCCGATCTGGTCGTGGTGCCACGCCGATGCCCATCCGGTCTGCACCCAGAACCTCGCATCCGCCTACGCCGGCCTCGTCACCGAAACGACAAACTATCCAACCGAGTTTCGAGGGCTTTGGTTCGGGGACATCTACGGGCCGCTGCAGGTGATGAACATCGCTGCCGGAACCGTCGAGCTGGTCTCGCCCGACATCGGCTTCCCGGTCGACTTTTCCGAAGGGCCCGACGGCAACGTCTACTACATCAGCGCCGCGTCGAGTTCGGTGCACCGGCTCGTCTACAACGGTCCGATCGGTGGGGCATTGTGTCGAGGAGTCGAAGTCACCGTCGATATCGCCAACGGTGATATTCCCACCGCGGGCGACGATGTCATCCTCGGGACCGAGCTGGGAGAAACGATCGATGGTGGTGCCGGAGACGATCTGATCTGTGGCGGAGGGGGCGACGACACCCTGATCGGCGGAGGCGGCAGCGACGAATTGAATGGGGACGACGGGGATGACGTGATCCTCGGCGACGACGGGGTTGATGTGCTTCGAGGTGGCGCCGGTGACGACGTCCTCGAGGGTGGGGCCGGCAATGACACCCTTCGGGGGGAAACCGGTGCGGATTGGCTGCGGGGCGACCCCGGAGATGACCTCCTGTACGGCGACGGCGGCGATGACACCCTTGAAGGCGGGTCGGGCCTCGACTACCTCGACGGCGGTGTCGGTGTCGACTCGTTTGCCGGGGGACCCGATCGGGACCACCTTCAGGGCGGGGCCGAGGGTGAGGTTATGAACGGCGATGGCGGCGACGACATCCTTCTGGGGTTCGCTGGCGACGACATCATGGACGGGGGTGCAGACTCGGACTACCTCTGGGGCGGATCCGGAACCGATGCCATGAACGGCGGGCCCGGTGTCGATCATCTCCACGGCGGCGACGAGGGCGAGATCATGAACGGCGGCGACGGAGACGACATCGTGCTCGGCTTCGGCGGTGATGATGTACTCAACGGTGGTGCCGACTCGGACTATCTGTGGGGCGGCGACGGCGTCGATGTCTTTAACGGTGGAGACGGTAGAGACCATCTGCAGGGCGGCACTGAGGGCGAGATCATGAACGGTGGCCCCGGGGATGACATCATTCTCGGGTTTGAGGGCGCGGACACGCTCATCGGGGAGCTGGGGTCGGACTACCTGTGGGGATTCGTCGGCGATGACACTTTCGATGGTGGAGACGATCCGGACTACCTCGACGGCGGCGACGGCGATGATGTGATCGACGGAGGGGCAGGTGCCGACAACGTTCTCGGACACGCTGGAAATGACACGCTCATCGGTGGATCCGGCAATGACTACCTCTGGGGTGGTACCGGGCTGGACAGCTTCGATGGTGGGGTCAACGACGACTATCTCGACGGCGGTGACGAAGGCGAAACCATGGACGGTGGCGCCGGCGATGACATCGTGCTCGGACGGGATGGCGACGACACCCTCATCGGGGGGCCCGGCGAGAACGACTTCTGCAGTGGCGGGCTCGGGACCGACGTGATCGACGAAACTTGCGAGGTGACCGATGGTTAAGGCGTTCCACGATATTGCTCGGCCTCTCGAGCTTGCACCGATCGGCCAGCTCGACCAACCACGGCCGCTGGATGCGCCACAGATCGCTGCGTCTGGCCCGACGGAGCGAATCTCAGTGCTCCATATCGCGGAGTCATTTAGCTCAGGCGTAGCTTCGGCGATTCACGCGTGCCTGGAAGCCCAGCCGCAGAACGTCGATGCTGCGGTCTACGGATATCGAATTCCCGGCGCTCAGATCGAAGCCGACGTTCAACTGCCGGTCCCGTTCTTCGAGCTACCCGAGGGCAAACACCGACAGCTTCTTGCGATTCGATCGATCATCGCCCACCGCCGACCGGATGTGCTCCATCTCCATTCCTCCTGGGCCGGACTGCTCGCTCGGATCGTTCCGATCCCTCGGTCAACCCGCGTGGTCTTTACCCCTCACTGTTGGGGGTTTCAACGACTAGATCTGACCAGTCCCAAACGCCGAGCGATCCTGTCGATCGACCGGCTCACCGGTCTACGAACCGATGTTGTTCTGGCGTGCAGCGTACGGGAGGCGGAGCTGTCCTCCCGCTACCACCTGGCCCGTACCGTCCTTCATCTGCCTCAACAGCTGCCGAAGCACCTCCGACGTGAGATCGAGGGGCTTTCGAAGACGGTCCTCCGCACACCCGGTGCACCTCTCGTCGTTGGGATGTCCGGTCGGATATGTCCGCAGAAGGGCGTCGACTTCTTTGCGTCGGTGGCTCGAGGGTTACGAGCGACTCCCGAGGGCCGGGCAGGCCTGAAACTGAAATGGATCGGCGGCGGTTCAGCCGTTGCCGCGGCCGAGCTGGTGGCCGCCGGCGTCACGATCACCGGGTGGCTCAACCAGGATGAGGCGGTGAGAGAACTTAGCGAATGCGACGTTTACCTCCACACGGCGGCGTGGGAGGGATACCCGATGACGGTTCTCGAGGCGTTCGAGTTCAATCTTCCCGTAGTCGCTCGAG
>CALGOA010000003.1 GCA_937958015.1 uncultured Acidimicrobiales bacterium
GTTACGTATCGAACCGCAGTACCGGTGATACCGGTGATTGACGCCTCGGTTTCGACAAGGGCGGGAACCGGCACCAGGTGCTCGGTGAGGACGACGCCATGTTCGAGGATGTCGTCGGAGGCGTGCTGGATCTCGACCGCCGGCCGAATCACCCGGTTGGCCAGAAGAACGACCAGGGGAACCACAACGAGCAGGATGAGAGCGTTCCCGATCCACCACAACCACATGTTGGCACCCCCAAAAGCTCGGCGCTTCCGGCTCGCAAGAGCTCGGTAACTAGGCTCGATTTACTCCCCGAACCATAGTCGACGCCACTAGGTGTTGTCTACATGTAGTCGACCCGAGCTCCTAGTCAAGAAGCTCAAGCGACCGCAACGACGCTGGCGCGATTCGTTCGAGCATCCCGGTCGGCGACTCGAGAACAAGGAACCCATCGTTGTCGACGGCGGTGACCCGTCCTCGTGCTTCGCCTCTCGGCAGCAAAGTAACCACCGCCCGCCGATTCATTGCCGAACAACGATCATTGAACGTTTCCAGAAGGACCAAGGGGTCGCGCTCGATGAGACGGGTGGCGCCCTGAAGCTGTTCCTCGAGAGCAAGAAGAAGCGGTTCCTTGATTGCATCGCGCCCTGGTCCGAAATCGAGGCCGTCGAGGTGGCTTCGCACCGCAAGGACGGAGTGTTCGACCCGGCCGGGACCCAGTTGGGTCGTCACGTTGACCACGGACTGCGCAACATCGCCACCGATTCGGTGAATCGTGTCTGGCCAGCGAACCGTGTGTTGGGCCCCGGTGACCTGAACCAGCGCATCGGCAGCTCCCAGCGAGGCGACCAACCAGAGAAGTGCCTCCTGTAGCGGATCGATGGTGGGCCGAATCACCATCGCCATCAGCAGCGCATCATCGCCGCCGG
Source organism: uncultured Acidimicrobiales bacterium (assembly GCA_937958015.1). Taxonomy (GTDB): domain Bacteria; phylum Actinomycetota; class Acidimicrobiia; order Acidimicrobiales; family SZUA-35; genus JABDIY01. Next base: position 912 of record CALGOA010000003.1, read on the forward strand.
TCCGCCACGGCGTTCCGCCGCGCAGACGTCCCGAAATCTCGGTGTCGGCGACCACGATCGATCCGTCCGGTGCGTTCTCGGTCCGGGCCCATGCCGAGGCCAATGCCTCAACCGACATGGCGACCTCATAGTGACGCCTACTCACGTCGGATCAAGTTATTCACTTCGGCTCACCAGGGGGCGCACCCGATCGACACGCCAGGTGCCGTCGGAACGCGACAGCAGTAGTGAACCAGCCGCCCACTCGTCTTCGCCGAATGCGGCCGGACAATGCAAACCAATCTCGACCGAATCAGCTCCATCGGGCACCGTTGAAGCGTCGGCGCGCACGTCCTGGAGGGGTACGGCTGCGAAGTCGACTCGCAGACCGTGGACCAGACCTGTGAGGAACGAGTCCGATTCGTCCTGAGGGCTGGTGCCCTGACGGATGCGTTCCGCTCGGAGCGGGTCGAGCCCACGACGACTCCCAGCCTCGAGTACATGCTCGCGGCCAACCTCGCTCAGCATGGCCCACACGACTACATGCTCGCCCCACACAATCGCCTGGATGAAACGATCGGCAACGACCGCCGGGTCGCCCGAGTTCATGGCCGATTCCAACCGATGTCTTCGAGCATGTCTCGGACTCGGATCCGTTGCGGACCGAACAGCAGAGCATTGATTGCCTCGTCGAGAATGAAATCGGCAGCTCGTTGGTCGTGGTTGTCCAGCATCGCATGGGCCGCCAGTTGCGACTCGAGTGCCGACTCAAGCAGTGTTTCGGGCAGTTCCATCAGCACGGTGATCATGGTGCGTATTGACGCCACGAACGATTCCGCCGGCTGGGTGATAATCGCGTAGTACATGGCGGTCAGGCGTTCGAGCTGGTTCGTCTTTGGTAACCGTTCCATCTGCACAAGTCGTTGACGGAGGAACATAAGGCGTTCGTTGTCGTCCATCGACCCCGCCAGCGTGGCGATGTGGTCGGCACGGGTCGATCCCGGCACAAGGTCTTGGAGCCGTGCTTCGACGGCCTCGGCGTTCGCGAATGCCTCTTGCCACTGCGGCTGATGCAGCCGGGGGTCAAAGATGTTGAGGGAGTCTTCGTAGTAGGCGAGAGCCCGTTGCAACGAAGCGACGTCGTCCCGACCCGCGTAGGCGTGCCCAAGGTTGTGTTTGGCGATCGCGTGCTGCATTGGAAAGCCAACGCTGGTGAAGGTGGTGAGGCACCGTTCGAACGCCGCGATCGCCTCGTCCAGACAACGGGCCCGTTCGGATGGGGCCAGGTCGGCCCTCGTCTTCCACACGATGCCGAGCGTGTGGTCGATCATCGCGGTGTGCATCGTGGCCTGTGTCCCGCCCGCGTTGTCCGCGGCGTCAGAAAGCACGGCTATCGCTGCGTTGCACCCGTCGATGCCGCCTCGGGCCAGATGCACCTGGCCGAGGTTGTGTTTTGTGGCCAAGATCGTTCGAACTTGCTCGTCGTCCTCGCCCGGCAGCATGTCGAGAGACCTTGTGAAGGCCTCGATCGCGTCGTCGAGCCGTCCGCCTTCGGTGAGTACAAGGCCGAGGTTGTTGAGCACCGAAGCCTCTTCGACGTCGACCCCTTTGCCCGACATGAGCCCGAGTGCCTCACTGAAGAGGCGACGTGCGGTGCTCGGGTCGCCGAGCATGCGGTGGGCCGAACCTGCAGCGTTGAGGATGCGGGCGTGCTCCACCGGTGCGCGCTGAACTGTGAGAACACGCGCTGCCTGCTGGTAGAGCCCCAGCGCATCTCGGAGGTTCTGCTGGGGGTACGCCGTTGGTTGCTCGGCCGTGGCCATGCCCAGTCGGTAGGCCGCAGCGGCCCACGTCAGCGCATCGGTCGACGGGTCGATGGACTCGAACCGCTGCCGTAGCGCGGCAACAGAATCGTGCGCAGAGAACGCCGAAGGGCCGTCGTTGCTCATGCCGTTGCCTCCTACACCGTTCCGATGAGTTGCAGTGAGGCGATACAACGGTCGACCTCTTCGAGGGCAACGTCGATGGCGTTGGTGACAACTTCGGACATACCGATCGCCATGGTGTCAACGTCGACAGGCTGCACGCCAACCATCTTCACGATTGGCGGTAGAACACCCAGCGCCCGGGCAACCATCAGCGAGCGCTCCGGTGTCGCCAGGTGCATATCGGCGAGCAGGTCGTATTTCGTGTTGTGGTCGAGCGCGTGGACGTCGATCACCTCGTAATCGATCGTCATGACAGTGCCGGGCGGTCGCTCCCTGTCGACGGTATCGATCACAATGATTGCGTCGTAACCATCCTGAAGATCCTGAACGAGTTGGATTCCGGCGATGCCGGTCTCAACCACGGTGACGTTCGGAACCGTTTCGCGTTCGAGCAGTCGGTTGGCGACCGCCACGCCGAAAGCGTCGTCGCTCCGAAGCACGTTGCCTACTCCGGCGACCAGAATGTTCACGGCGCGTTGGTTGGTGCTGCGCCCGACGATGCTGCGGAGCGCAAGATTTCTGCCGCCCGCATCGAGTATCCGTGGATAACCCACCACGCGACGTAACTCTCGAACATGGCCCAGTCGGCCTTACTGACCTGGCCCTTCCAGTGTTCGGCCCGCTTATCGATCTCGGTACTGATGACCGTGTCGAGCAGCGCTTCAACCAGTGACTGCTCCAGCAACTGGACGCCGGCGGGACGCCCAAGTTTTACCTCGTCGGATAACCGAGCGGTCTCGTGGGCCAGCGGCACGAGGGCGTCGGTCTGTGGTGTGGTCTGGGGAAGGTTTCCAACATCGGCTTCCTCGATACGTCGGATGCAGTAGCCGACAAGGAATGCGGTGCCCGCCCAGTCAGCGAATTCCGACATCGGCTGCGTTCGGCGCTCCTCTTCGATCATCTGTTCGCGGTAGGTCGTCGCAGTCACAGTTAGCGGATGTGCTTGGGCCAGCGCCCGTGCTTTGAACGTAAGGTCGGCGACGCGATCGGTGGGGTTGGTCATCGGCGTCTCAGTCACCTTTGTTCTCGGCGATTTTGCGACTGGTGATTTGAAGTCCGGTCGTGACGCTTCCATCGGCGGGGGGCGGATGTGGCGCCGCCATCATCTCCTCCACCTCGATTCGCCGAAAGTCGACCCAGTGTTCCTGTAGGGCGGTCTCCACATGTTCGATGATCGTTGCGTCAGACGCCGTGCAACCATCGCAGCTGCCGTGCAGCTTCAGCCGCACGACGCCATCCTCGATGTTCACGACCTCCATGTCGCCACCGTGAGAATGCAGATACGGACGCACCTCGGCCAATGCGTTCTGAACGCTCACGCGAGCGGCGTCGAGATCGGTGGTGTCGCCCAGTCCATAGGCGGCCAGCAGTGCTCCGGCGACAGGATCGGCAGCAACCGCCTCAAGCAGAATCTCGCCACGCCATTCGCGCAACATCTCGACC
>CALGOA010000004.1 GCA_937958015.1 uncultured Acidimicrobiales bacterium
GTGCGCCTTCTTTCGGGAGTCATCGCCGCTCACAGGTAGAACAGGTAGAGAGGAACGGCGGATCCTGTGAAGCGGTTGTCAAGATGTTGTGGAGTTCGCCTCCGACGACGTCCCAGGGCTCGTTGCGCGTGGCATGTTCTCTCTCCATGCCGTTCACCCCCGCCCACGCCGTCGTTGCGAAACCCCTCTCCCGACTCCTCCCCGGAGTCAGCGTCGCAGCGCTGGTGGCGGGTTCGGTGGCACCCGACCTCGAGTTCTTCTGGCATCTCGAGGCCCACCGAACGGTTGGGCACCTTTGGCCCGGCGTCATCACCCTCAGCCTCCCCTTGGGAGCCGTGGCGCTGGGCCTCTGGCATGGTGCACTGCGGCCCGGGATCGTCGCTCTGCTTCCGAAACCGGTCGATCACCTACTTCCTCCCGACCGATTCCGGGCTTCGGACATCCTCCCGTCGCTGAGTGGTCTCATGATTGGAACGGCCAGCCACATCGTCTGGGACTGGTTCACTCATCCGAACAACCCCGGTCCCGAGGTGCTCGGCTATTCGAACGCGGTCGCAGGAGGCCTGCAGATCCTCTCGGGAATCGTGGGTCTGGGGTTGTTGCTGATGTGGCTCATGCCCCATCTGATCGAGCTTCGACGGCACCCGGTCTCCACTTGGTTCAGCGACTCCCAACTGGCGCTGCTGCGGCGCGCCGCTGGTGTGGCGGGAACGGTCGGCGGCGCCGTGTTCGTGCTCGCAGGAGCAACCGCCAGCAAGCGGGGGATCGGACCCATTCTGGTCTGGAGTTATCTAGCGAGCGTGTACGCCGTCGCCGCGGCGTTCGCTTCGGCCCGACTGCCGATTCGCCGATCCGCACCCGCCGTCACTTCCAAGGGGTAACTCGGGCCCGGCCTACCAAACCTCGATGGTGGGGTTGAACGAACCACTCTTGTCGGGATCGGAGTTCGTGCAGCGAATTTCCAACCTGCGGGGCACCCGGCAATCGTCGTCGTACTTGACGTCGCAGGCGAACTTGTTGATCAGGCCCTCCTGGGCGAATCGAACGATGGTTCCGTCGATCGTCGACTTCACCTGATCGAACCCGGCCGGAACCGGAACGAGGTTCTGCGCATTGGCCATACCACCGAACGCCTGTGGAAGCAGCTGGATGTGCACCAGTTCGCCCGAGGCGAGGGCCTCGTCGAGGCGTTCCTGAGAGTTGATGTGGCTGAAGTCTTTCGACGACGGTGTCCCCACGGCCGCCACTTCCGCGGCCGCCAGATCCTCGGCTGTTGCGCCGGACTTCTTGTTTCGTTTGAAAAGACCCATGGTTCCCTTGTTGTTGTGGTCAGTGCCCACACTAGAAACGCCCGCGATGCCGTTGAAGGGGGACCGATCCCCATGCGAGAGGTCCGCAGCGTGGATCGGTACGACCCGGTGACGACGCCGCAAAGTAGCCTGAGTCGATGCGGAGAGACCTGCTTCCCCCGATCGCCGACGTTCGCACGATGGTGACGCTCGCCCTGGCCGAGGACCTGACACCCTTCGGTGACCTCACCTCGTCACTCATCGACCCGTCGCTACTGGCGACCGCAGAATTCAACGCCAGGGAGCCCGGGGTGCTGGCCGGGATGTTGTGTGTGGAGGAGACCTTCACCGCGGTCGACTCGAACCTCACGATCGAGTGGATCAAGAGCGAAGGCGACCGATTCGAGGCCGGCGATATTCTGGCCATCGCCAAGGGGCCCTTCGCCACCCTCTTGACCGCCGAGCGGACCGCATTGAACTTTCTGAGCGCACTCAGCGGCATCGCTTCGAACGCTGCGAAGTGGGTCGACCTCGCCGCCGGGCGGGTGATCGTGTGGGACACCCGCAAGACCACGCCCGGCTACCGCAGCATGCAGAAGGCGGCCGTGCGGGCCGGGGGAGCGGCCAACCATCGCGGCAACCTCAGCGACTGGCTGATGCTCAAAGACAACCACCTGATCGGAACCAACATCACCGACGCAGTGGCCGAGGCCAAGCGACGCTGGCCCGGGCGCACCATCCACGTTGAGGCGGACCGTCGCGATCAGATGTTCGAAGCAATGAACGCCGGAGCCGACATCATCCTGCTCGACAACTTCAGCCCTGCAGACCTGAAACCGCTCGTCATCGACGCCGCTCAGTGGGCCACCGATAACAACACGAGACGCCCGCTGCTCGAAGCCAGTGGTGGCATCAACTTCGACACTCTCGACGCCTACGCCGACACCGGCGTGGATCTGGTGTCGTCCGGATCCCTCACGAACGCCGCCGGCGTGCTCGATATCGGCCTGGACGTTCGGCCAATCTAGACTGCCTTCGCTCGCCTCCGGCGGTGCGTGGCGAACGCCTTCCATGTTCTGGGCGTTGTCGGGGCTCGTTGTTCTCCGAGCGCGTTGTTGTCGAAGCTCGTCGGTTCTGTCGTGGGGCGAGCACATTTGTGGCAATTGGCGTCGGGCGAACACATTGAGTGTGCTGGCCGAACGATTTTTGGGGGAGGTGCGTACCCTCATGGGCAATGACTGAGATCCCGTACCGGTTCGAACCCACTGCAACCTCCGCTGAACTGGTCGAGCAGTACGGCGCTATCGACGACGGAGCCGAGACCGGCATCAAGGTCACCGTGGCCGGCCGTCTGATGTTGCGACGCGGTCAGGGCAAGCTCGCCTTTGGCACGCTGCAAGACGGAGCGGGCCGAATCCAGCTCTTCGCTCTCGCCAAGGTGTGCCCCAACTTCGACGACTTCACATCGCTCTCGCTCGGCGACTGGATCGGCGTGACCGGCGAGGTTATGAAGACCAAGAAGGGCGAACTCAGCGTCAAGGTCGAGGAATGGTCCGTACTGGCCGAGACCCACCGACCCTTCCCCGACAAGTTCCACGGCATCTCCGATCCTGAACTTCGATATCGCCAACGGTACGTCGACCTGTGGGTCACACCGGAGGCTCGCGACACCTTCGTCCTGCGATCCCGGGCGATCAGCCTCACCCGCCGCTGGCTCGAGGACCGTCGCTTCATCGAGGTCGAAACACCGGTCTTCCACCCCATCCCGGGTGGAGCGCTGGCCCGGCCATTCACCACCCATCACAACGCTCTCGATTCCGAGTTCTTCCTGCGCATCGCACCCGAGCTCTACCTCAAGCGGCTGGTCGTAGGCGGCATCGAACGGGTCTTCGAAATCGCCCGGGTGTTCCGAAACGAGGGCATCAGCACCCGCCACAACCCCGAGTTCACCATGCTCGAGCTCTACCAGGCGTACGCCGACTACAACGACATCATGGAGCTCGTCGAGCAGCTCGTTGAACACTTGGCGATCGAGCTCACCGGCTCGGCCGAGATCGTGTACGACGAGAAGCCGATCAGCCTTGCGGCCCCGTGGCGCCGCGCCACTCTGGTCGAGCTGATCACCGAGTTCACCGGCGAGACCGTCGAGCTCGACACCCCGATCGACACGCTCCGCGAGATCTGCGCCAAGTACGTGGTGCCCATCAAAGAGTCCTACGGTCCCGGCAAGCTGATTCTCGAACTCTACGAAAAGACTGTCGAAGGCAACCTCTGGGATCCGGTGTTCGTCACCGACTATCCCAAGGAGGTCTCGCCCCTGTCACGGGATCATCGGGACAAACCCGGCTACACCGAACGGTTCGAAGGGATCATCGCCGGTCGCGAGCTGTGTAATGCGTTCAGCGAGCTCTACGATCCCGCCGAGCAGCGGGCCCGGTTCGAGGATCAGGTCAAGGCCGGAGAGGCGGGTGATGACGAAGCGATGGTCGTAGACGAGGACTACCTCCGGGCACTGGACTTCGGTCTTCCGCCAACGGGTGGTCTCGGCATCGGTGTGGATCGGCTGGTCATGCTGCTCGCCGACGTGCAGACGATTCGCGACGTCGTCCTGTTCCCGACGCTGAAGCCGGAAGTGTTCGACCAGTAACACCGTGGGTGCATCGCTGTCGTAGTCTCGATGCGTGGCCATCTGGACGTGTCCAAAATGCAACCGCCAGTTCGGCCGTCGCAACCAGGGACACATGTGTTCACCCGGCCTCACACTCGACGAGTTCTTCGCCACTGCCAAACCGTGGGAGCGGCCCATCTTTGAGGTCGTCAATGCCCATTTCGCTTCGCTCGAAGAGAACGATGACCTCATCGTCGACCCGATCGACGTCGGAATAATGTTCAAACACGGACCCCTGGTCTGCATGCTCCGGTCGATGACCAAATGGACCGCCCTCGGATTCTCACTCCGCCGGCAGCTGACCTCGTCGAAGTTGTCGCGCAAGGTCACCGCCTATCAGGGCAAGTTCTACCACGTCATCAACGTCACCGAACCCGAACAGATCGATGACGAAGTGCTCGACTGGCTCACCGAAGCGTTCTATGCACCGGTGGGTGGTCAACCCGCCGGCAACGACTCGATGGTGCCCGACGACGTAGACGACCTGTTCGAGATCTAACCCGCGGGTGCCGGGAGACCGGTCTTCGAACGCGGTTGTCCCCCTGCCGTGCCCGTTGAGGCGTCTTATCAACGAACACGAGAGGTCGAAACAACCATGGAAACACAGCCCCTGTCGCCCCAGGATCTGGTCAGTTCGCGTTATGAGCCCCGTTTGGAAGCGGCGCGACAACAGTTCGAGAATTCGCCTGGTTATCGGAACGCCACAACGCCCGGTGGTGATCCGGATCTGCTGAACCTGTTCCTTATCCGGTTCTGTGCGCTCGGTGCGCAGATGACGAGGCCGGTGGGTCCATGGATCGCTCGAGCGGGACAGCGATGTGTTGAGCTGGGATGGGCCGATCTGGGGAATGCGCTATTGCGTCACGCCACCCACGAGGATGGCCACGATCAGTTGATGGTCGATGACACCCGTGCGCTCGTTACACGGTGGAACCAAGAGCGGCCCGAATCGCCGTTGGACGCCGACGCCCTACTGGGCACGGAACCATCGCCCGGCGTCGTCCGGTACTGCCAGCTACACGAAGACTCGATCGCCGGTGACGCGCCCTATCGACAGTTGGCGATCGAATACGAGATCGAAGGGCTCTCGGTTCGCTGCGGCCCAGTGCTCATGATCGCCATCGCCGACGCCTGCGGCCCCGAGGTCGTAGGGCAACTGACCTTCCTCCCTGATCACATCGCAGTGGACCAGGGCCACACGGTGTTCAACCGAAAGCAACTGAACGGTTTCCTGGATGAGTTCCCCACCACCGACGATCAGCTCGTCGATGCCGGCACGGAGGCGCTCGAGTCCTACGGGCAGTTCGTCGACGACTGCTGGAGGTGGGCTCGTGATCGCTGCGACGGCTAGCGAGACAGAGCGGCGCCGTTCGAGCGGACCTGCGGCTCCCGTGCGAGGCGTGCAGATCTGTGAGGCGACGACCGTCGACGATCTGATGGCAACCTTTCGAGGCCGGTTTGAGGTGTTTGTGGGCGAGAACATCCTGTCCGAAACCACCGATGGCCTCATCGTCGACGAGTTCGATGCTCTACCGATCACATGCCAACTCGTGGCAAAACAGGATGGTCGGGTGATCGGTGGTTGTCGCGCCACTCCGATGTTCGCGGCGGGGCTACCCAGCGATCGATTCTTCGACTTCCGGCCCCATTTCCACAACCCGCCCGAGTATTCGAGTGCCGGGTCGGCGTTGTGGGTTTATCCGGACCACCGCACCGGGATGCTTGGTGTCAGACTGGCTCGTTCGCTCATGGACCGGGGCCGGGAGCAGGGAGTTCGCGAGGTCGGAGCGGCCGTGCGGCCCGAGGCCGTCCCGATCTTCACCCGACTTGGGTGGCGCGTGGTTGCCGACCGATTCGACCACCCGGTCGAACGAGCACCGGTGATTCCGATGGTCGTCGATCTGCACAGGCGTCTTTGAGGACTATGGGGTCCGCAAGCGGGTGGACCTGAGCAACGGGTGATTCGCCCTGTCGGGTGATGTGGGTGAGGCTGACTCGGGGCACGTTGGTGGAGTGGCCGCCTCGTCCCCGATTTATCGATTTGTCCTGGCATCGGCGTTACCAGCAGGCTTCCAGAACTGGTTTCCGGCCATGTCCGTGGCGACCGGTGCGGACGGCACGGTGACCCTTGAGGGTCCGGTCACCGACGCATGCCAGATGGCGGGCATTGTGAATGCGATATGTCATCGCAATGGAGAAATTCTGCAGGTCGAACGGTTGACGCAATTCCAGAAACCGGAACACTGAACCCGTGCCCGTCCGTTTCCTGCGCTCCAAGACGACGCCGCCGACCCTCCATCATCAGATGGTTGGACGCACCCGGCTGCTCTCTTCGGTTTCGGACGCGGCCGGCCCCTTGGTCTTGGTGAGCGCACCCGCCGGGTACGGCAAGACGACACTGCTGGTGCAGGCACTGGCGGACGTCGAGGGTCACGTTGCATGGGTAACCGTCGACTCCGCTGACGATGATCCACTGCGGTTCTGGACCCACGTTGCGGCGGCCCTGCTCGGCGACGGCGAGGAGTTGGCCGGGACGGTCGCCGACCTTGCGGCCGGACCCGATCAGCGCCAGCTGGTCATCGATCGGCTGCTGGCCGACATCGAGCAACGGGAAGGTCCGGTCTACCTCGTGCTCGACGATCTTCACGAGGTGACCTCGGAAGAGATCATCGACGCGTTGGCTCGCGTGCTCATCAGTCCTCCCAAGAACCTGACCCTCGTCGCCTCGACCCGGTCCGATCCGGCTCTGCCCACCGGGCGCCTGAGAGCGCAGGGTCGACTGACCGAAGTCCGGGCCCGCGAGCTCGCATTCACCACCGCCGAGGCTGCTGAACTCTTCCGCGGAAGGGCGGACCTGGATGCGCTCGAGTCCATCGTCCGCCAGACCGAGGGTTGGCCCACCGCCCTCCGCCTGCTCGATGTTGCGTCGTCCTCCGCTCGCACCGGGCCAGAGTTGTTGAGCGCCGCCGTGCGGGCGAGCCCCGACCTCGCCGACTTCCTGTCCGCCGAAGCGTTGAGCGTGCAAAGGACGGAGGTCCGCAACTTTCTGGTGGAGACGAGCATCCTCGACGATCTAACCCCGGCGATATGCGACGAGGTCCTCGGTCGGTCGGACAGCCTCTCGGTGTTGCGCGAACTCGCCGAAAACCAGGTGTTCACCACGCTGGTCGACCCGGCGGTGCCCGTCTACCGATACCACCATCTCTTTCGCGACTTCCTACGGGGCCAAGCTGCAGAGCTGAGCGACGGGCGGGACCTCGCGATCGCCCAATCCGCAGCCGACCTCTACCTTCGTGGTGGAAATCCGCCCGAGGCGTTCCGCCTAGCCCTCGCAGCGCAGAACCCAGACATGGCGGTCGAGATACTCCGCGCGTACTGCCTGCGGTTTGTCCAAGGCGGGTGGATCGAAACGGTCTTCGGTTGGCTCGATTCGCTGGGAACCGAACGACGTCGGAACGACCCGGGTCTCGCTCTGCTCACCGCTTGGTCACTGCTGAATTTTCGTCGCTACGACGAGATGCACGAATGGTTGGCGGCTCCGGCGTTGGCGGAGCCGGAACGGCAGAGCGACTTCGGCCCGGTTGGAGTGGAGACCCACGCAATGCTCGCCCACTGGCACCGGCATCAGGGCGACGCCATAGCGTCGCTTGACGAAGCGCTTAGAGCTGTCGACTTTGCCGACGCCGCTGGAATCGATGTGTCGGTTGCCTCGTTTGCGGTCTCGCGCGCCTGTGCAGGCCTCGCTCAGCAGCTGATGGGACTCGACGGTTCCGAGCATCTCACCTCAGCTCTTCATGCGGCAGAGTCAAACGACATCGACAGTTCGATCGTGATCAGTTGTTCGGGTTTGGCCCTGAACGTTATGGCCGAGGACATTGGGAAGGCGGAGGCTCTAGCGGATCGGGCACTCTCGTTCTGTTCGTCCCCTGCGCTCGTGTCGTTTCACCAGCCGGCGCTGACGATGCTCGTCAAGGCCCGAGCCGCACGGTCCCGCGGTCGCGTGGGTGATGCGGCCAGGCATGCCACATGTGCGCTCGAGGTGGCCGAGAGAGGCCACGAGCCCCTGGCCCAGGCGCTTGTGTTAGCCGAGCTGGCGCGGATCACCCACTTCCAGGGCGACACCGACGCAAGCCGCGCTCACCTCCGTGCCGCCGAGGAGCTACTGACGCCGGCATCGGGCGACTTCGTGCGCAACGAGGTGCGCTCGGCTCGAAACGAGACCCGCTTCGTGTCGTTGGAGGGACGCAGGGACCTACCGCTCGGCGCGTCCGACATCACCGAGCGAGAACTGAGCGTGCTGCGTCTGTTGCCTCACGGGTTGAGTCGTCGGGAGTTGGCCCAGCAGCTCTTCATTTCCGAGAACACCCTCAAGACCCACCTGACGTCGCTTCGCCACAAGTTGGGTGTACCGGGTCGAGCCGACCTGGCCGAACGGGCGCAGGAGCTCGGGATCATCTGACGGGTGATCCGGAGAAACGGGCGATGTGGGCTGGTCGCCGAGGCCGCATCGTTTGGGGGAACAAACCCCAACCCGAGAGGAGCCCGAATCATGGGCCAGATAGAAATTCACAAGCAGGTCGAGATCAACCGTTCAGCCGACGAGGTGTGGAAGATCCTGTCCGACGGGTTCACGAACGTCGGAAGCTGGGCCTCAGCGGTGGAGGTCAGCCGACCGAACCCCAACGCCGGGGTCGCCATCGCAGGAGCACCCGCCGCCGGACGGGTGTGTTCAGCCCCGGGCTTTGGCGACATCAACGAGCGGATCACCGCCCACGATTCGAGTGCTCGAACCCTTACCTACGAAGCCACCGCCAGCAAGATCCCCGGCTTCGTGAAGGACCTGCGCAATCGCTGGACGGTGAAGTCGACCGGCGAGGGTCGCAGCGTTGCCACCTCGGTTCTGACGGCCAACGCAACCGGCGTGATGGGCGCGCTCATGGCTCCGATGATGACCCGCAAGTTCGCCGGAACGATCGAGACGACGGTGCAGGACCTGAAGACCTACGCCGAAACCGGCTCACCATCGGCGAGCAAAACCCGGGCCATGGCGAAAGCTGGCTGACCGTGAAACCCCCAAGCGATGCGGCGTGTCGTGTGACTCACCGTGTCGCTTGGTTGGGTGACGTGCGCCGAAGATGACGTAGCCTGATCGTTGTGGCTGCAAATCCTCTCACAACCCTTCCGACATCGGTTGGGGATAGCGAACGGGTCGAGGACACGCTGTTGTCCACCGTTCATATCGATGGCGACCCCTATCTCACCGAGATTGCCTCCCACCTGATCAAGGCCGGCGGCAAACGCCTCCGGCCTCGATTCGCCATTGGCGCTGCGGCCTGCGCGCTGCCCGATGGTGAAGCAGTCCACCTGGACGTCGTCCGTGGGGGCGTTTCGGTCGAACTCGTGCACATCGGCAGCCTCTACCACGACGATGTAATGGACGAAGCAGCACTCCGCCGTCAGGTGGAGAGTGTGAACGCCCGCTGGGGGAACCTCCGGGCGATCTTGGCCGGCGACTATCTGCTGGCGAAGGCGTCCGAAATCGCCGCCGACCTCGGCGTCGAGGTGGCGGGGTTGCTGGCCACCACCATTTCCCATCTCTGCCAGGGCCAGGTCGGCGAATTGCAGACCATGTACGACACCCAACGCAGCGAAGACCAGTACTTCCCAAGCATCGAAGGCAAGACCGCATCGCTCTACGCCGCGGCGGCCCGGATCGGCGGCATCGTCAGCGGCCAGAGCCGTGTTGCGATCGATTCACTCACCGAATTCGGCCGCCTTTACGGAATGGCCTTTCAGGTGGTCGACGACATTCTCGACGTCGTCGCATCCGACGAACAGCTCGGCAAACCAGCCGGCAACGACATGATGGAGGGTGTCTACGCCCTTCCGGTGATTCACACGCTGCGTTCACCCGCTGGGGCCGAACTTCGGCCACTGCTCACCGAGGACATGTCCGAGTCCGATCGACTCGCCGCGATCGAAATCGTCCGCAACGGCCCGGGTATTGCTTCGGCCCATCAGGTTGCCGTCGGGTTCGTGAACGAGGCCAAAGACGTGATCGCCAGCGTCAGCGACAACGATGCAGCGAACGCCCTCGCTGCCGCCTGCGACCACCTCCTCGCCTCGGCCACCGCCGTCACCGGATAACGGGGGCGACCCGGGGACTCCAAACAGCTCCCCCGACGGCAGAAAAACCGAGGGAACATTCTCGGCGCCCGGTTCGTTGAACTGGGTGCCTGTCAAGCAAAGTGGGCCGAACGGCTCATCCCCGACAAATCTGCGCCGACCTTCTATTTGAGGACGGGTAGACTCACCCAACGTTCCTCAATCCTTGGAGGACCCATGTTCGAACGTTTTACAGACCGAGCCCGCCGAGTGGTGGTTCTGGCCCAAGAAGAAGCCCGTCTGCTCAATCACAACTACATCGGTACCGAGCACATCCTGCTGGGCCTGATCCACGAGGGTGAAGGTGTCGCCGCCAAGGCGCTCGAATCCCTGTCGATCAGCCTCGAAGGAGTCCGTGAGCAGGTACAGGACATCATCGGTCAGGGCTCCAGCTCGCCCAGCGGCCACATTCCCTTCACCCCGAGGGCCAAGAAGGTCCTGGAGCTGTCATTGCGCGAGGCGCTGCAGCTCGGTCACAACTACATCGGCACCGAGCACATCCTGCTCGGCCTCATTCGTGAGGGAGAGGGTGTCGCCGCCCAGGTTCTGGTCAAGCTTGGTGCCGACCTGTCCCGGGTCCGCCAGCAGGTCATCCAGCTCCTATCGGGCTACAGCGGCCCGTCTAGCCAGGGTTCTCCTCCCGGAGAAGGCGGCGGCAAAGCCGGCGCCACCGCCGGTGGAACCGGTGGCGATACCCAGTCGGGATCGCTGATACTCGATCAGTTCGGTCGCAACATGACCCAGCTGGCCCGGGAGAAGAAGCTCGACCCCGTGATCGGTCGTGGCCGTGAGGCCGAGCGCCTCATGCAGGTCCTCAGCCGCCGCACCAAGAACAACCCCGTCCTCATCGGTGAACCCGGTGTTGGTAAGACCGCCATCGTTGAGGGCCTGGCCCAGATGATCGCCAACGACGAGGTCCCCGAGACCCTCGAAGGCAAGCAGCTGTACACCCTCGACCTCGGCGCCCTCGTCGCCGGTTCCCGCTACCGCGGCGACTTCGAGGAACGGCTCAAGAAGGTCCTGAAAGAGATCAAGACCCGCGGCGACATCATCCTGTTCATCGACGAGATCCACACCCTCGTCGGTGCCGGTGCGGCCGAAGGCGCCATCGATGCTGCCTCGATCCTCAAGCCAATGCTGGCTCGTGGCGAACTGCAGACCATCGGTGCAACCACCCTCGACGAGTACCGCAAGCACCTCGAAAAGGATGCTGCCCTCGAGCGCCGCTTCCAGCCAATCAAGGTCGAAGAGCCAACGGTTGCGCACACGATCGAGATCCTCAAGGGTCTCCGTGAGCACTACGAGACCCACCACCGGGTCACGATCACCGACCAGGCACTCGTCGCTGCTGCGAACCTCGCCGATCGCTACATCAGCGACCGCCACCTGCCTGACAAGGCCATCGACCTCATCGACGAAGCCGGTTCGCGTCTGCGCATCAAGCGCATGGAAACGCCACCGGACTACAAAGAGATCGAAGACGAGATCGCCAAGGTGAT
>CALGOA010000005.1 GCA_937958015.1 uncultured Acidimicrobiales bacterium
ATTTTTGGGTAGGCATGAGTCGTCCGCTTAGGGAATCCGGTCCATTTCGCCCACTGAAAGGGTGGGGCTGCGGTGTACCTTCAACGTCATGTCTGAACAGGCGGAACCCAAGTACAAACGAGTCCTTTTGAAGCTCTCCGGCGAGGCGTTCGCAGGCGAGAAGGGCTTTGGGATCGATGGCGACGTGATGGGTCGAATCGCCGATGACATCGTCGCCGCCCGCAGCGAGCTGGGCGTCGAGGTCGCGGTCGTCGTAGGCGGAGGCAATATCTGGCGGGGCCTGACCGGAGCCGAGCGAGGCATCGACCGCGCCCAGGCCGACTACATGGGCATGCTCGCCACCGTGATGAATGCGCTGGGTCTGCAGGACATCCTTGAACAGAAGGGTGTTCCCACCCGCGTGCAGAGCGCCATCTCGATGCCCCAGGTTGCCGAGACCTACATTCGCCGCAAGGCCATCCGCCACATGGAAAAGGAGCGGGTCGTGATCTTTGCGGCCGGCACCGGCAACCCCTTCTTCACCACCGACACCACCGCTGCGTTGCGGGCGGTTGAGATCGAAGCCGAAGTTCTCCTGAAGGGCACCCACGGGGGAGTGGATGGCATCTACACCGCTGATCCGAAAGTGGATCCCAACGCCACAAAGATCGACACGCTCACCTACCTCGATGTTCTGAACAAGAACCTCCGGGTGATGGATTCGACCGCGATCGCGCACTGTCGAGAGAACGACATGCCGATCATTGTTTTCGATCTTCTCGGTGAAGGAAACCTGAGAAGCCTGCTACTGGGGGAGACAGTCGGTACTCTGGTGTCATGAGCGAGTTGGTGGAGCTGGTCCTGGACGATGCCAAGGACCGTATGGCGAAGGCCGTAGCCCATGCTCGCACCGAATTCTCAGGAGTCAGAACCGGACGCGCCGCCCCGCAGTTGGTCGAGCGACTGTCCGCCGAGGCCTATGGCGTTCGTATGAACGTTCAGGAACTGGCGTCTATCTCGATCCCCGAAGCTCGTCAGCTGCTCATTACTCCGCACGACCCGCAGAACATCGAGGCGATCGAGAAGGCAATTCGCAATAGCGATCTTGGCCTGTCGCCCAGCAATGACGGCCGATCGTTGCGTTTGAACTTTCCGTCCCTCACCGAGGAACGACGCAAAGAGCTGGTGAAGCTCACCAAGTCGATGGCCGAAGACGGACGCATCGCAATCAGGAATATTCGTCGTGAGGCCCGTAAGGATCTCGAGAGCGGCGAGAAGGACAAGCAGATCTCTTCGGATGAATTGGAACGGGCTGAAAAGCAGCTCGACCAGTTGACACAGGCAACCGAAGCCGACATCGACGCAGCTTTGGCCGACAAAGAAGCCGAACTGCTGGAGGTATAACGACATGGCCGACGAGGACAATCCGAGCATCTACGACGTTTTTGGAGATCCGCCCGACGTTGACCCCAATCGGTTCGGACCGGTTCCGGTCGTTCCCGAAGACGGACCGGGCGGCGAGTCCGGAGGGTCGGCGTTACCACACTGGAGTGCCCCGCCAACCGGTCAGGTGCCCCGTGTTCAAGCAGCCGAGCCCGAGGTCTGGAACGACCTCTCCGGACCCCGCTGGCGCGGCGAGAGCTCCGGTTGGGCCGACGACGACCTCGAAGTCGTTTTCGGCGATGAGGGATCTCCGGTTCGTCATGACGACATCCTCAACTTCGACGACCCTCGACTGAACGCACCGCCACCGCCACGGCCCGACCTCGATCTCGACGATCCCTTCGGTGACAACGTTCGGACCCCGCTGGCCGAACCCGACGCAGTGGCCCCCGAGGCCGAAGCGGCGGCCGAACCAAAACGGGCCCGCCGCCAACGCACCGCTCGGGCTGAGCGGACCCAACGCGCCGAAGGTCGCCAACGCGCCCCCCGGACCACCGCTACCGACGAGGGTATGGGTCGCAACATGAGCCAGGCGGTTGGTGTCGGCCTCGGCCTCGCCGCCCTCGCCGTCGCCGCGATCCTGATCGACGCACGCCTCGGTGCGGTGCTGATCGCTGCTGCGGCCGGCCTCGCTGCGGTCGAGTTCTTCGATGCCGTTCGGCACGGAGATTTCCAACCCGCAACGATGCTGGGTCTCACCGGTGCCGCCCTCTTCCCCCTTGCCGCCTACTGGCGAGGCGAGCAGGCCTACGCAGTGCTCATGGCGGTCACGCTGATCTTCGGTGGCCTCTGGTACATCGTCGGCGCAGATCGTGTCCGTCCACTTCCCAATCTGGCCGTCACCCTGCTCGGCATCTTCTGGATCGGTGGCCTCGCCAGCTTTGGTGCGCTGCTGCTTCGTCTCGGCGACGGTCAGAAGATGCTGCTGGGTGCCATCGCGGTTACCGCCCTGGCCGACATCGCCGCCTTCTTCGGAGGAAAAGCGTTCAAGTACTCGATCTTCGGCAAGCGCACCTTCAACGAGTGGTCTCCGGGCAAGTCCTGGGAAGGCACCGTGTTCGGGATTCTCGGTGCTGTCGTCGGTGCCCTGGCCCTCGACGCAGTCTTCAGTGTGAGCACCACCTGGTGGCACCCCGCAGTGTTCGGCTTCGCCATCGGTCTGTTCGCAGTTGCGGGCGATCTGTTCGAGAGCATGATCAAGCGCGATCTGAAGCTCAAGGACATGGGTTCACTCCTGCCGGGCCACGGCGGCCTGCTCGACCGGGTCGACGCCATGTTGTTCGCACTTCCCGCTGCGTACTTCGTCGCCCGAGTGCTCGACTACCTCTAACACCCTGCCCGAACGACAGGCCAACCCATGACCACGACCGTTGCGGTCGCCGGTTCCACCGGATCGATCGGGACCCAGACCCTCGAGGTCATCG
Organism: uncultured Acidimicrobiales bacterium; assembly: GCA_937958015.1. Classification (GTDB taxonomy): domain Bacteria; phylum Actinomycetota; class Acidimicrobiia; order Acidimicrobiales; family SZUA-35; genus JABDIY01. The sequence continues at coordinate 2,847 of CALGOA010000005.1, forward strand.
ATACCGACCCCGAGCGTTACCGGGTGTCGGCGTTGACCGCGGGGTCCTCCTGGGAAGCCGTTGCCGAGCAGGCGCTGCACTACCGACCCGACGTTGTGGTGCTGGCCGACAAGACGAATCACGCTGCGCTTCGGCAGGCGCTGCCGGCCCAGATCGCAGTTGCCGTTGGATCCGACGCGCTCGAGTCGGTCGTGGCCGATGCTGATGTCACGGTGAACGGGATCGTCGGCTTCGCAGGGCTTCCCGCCACGCTGGCCTGCCTCGAGGCGGGGAAACGGCTGGGCTTGGCCAACAAGGAATCGCTGATCGCGGCCGGACCGGTCGTCCAAAAGGCCCGGCGGACACCCGGAGCCGAGTTGATCCCGGTCGATTCCGAACACGCCGCCATCCACCAGTGCCTCCGTGGCACCTCCGACCCCAGACGGATTACCCGTCTACAGATCACCGCATCGGGCGGACCATTTCGAGGCCGGACCGCGGACGAACTGGCCTCGGTCACGGTGAAAGAAGCGCTCGCCCACCCCACCTGGGCCATGGGACCGAAGATCACCATCGACTCCTCCACCCTGATGAACAAGGGGCTCGAGGTGATCGAAGCGATCGAACTCTTCGGCGCGCCGTCTGATCTCGAGACAGAACTGGGGTTCGACGACATCGACGTCGTGGTGCATCCTCAATCAATCGTTCATTCGATGGCCACTTTTTCCGATGGTTCTACTATCGCTCAGCTCTCCAACCCCAACATGCGAGGCCCCATCGGATACGCCCTGGCCTATCCCGACCGTCTGGGCGCGCCGTTCGGCGAGGTCGACTGGGCCCAGCCCATGACACTGACGTTCGAACCGCCGGACCGAACCGCCTTTCCCTGCCTGGATCTGGCGTTCGCGGCCGGCCGAATCGGCGGCACCGCACCGGCATGGCTCAGTGCGGCCAACGAGGTTGCGGTCGAAGCGTTTCTCGACGAGCGGATCAGCTGGTCCGAGATCGCCGTGGTAGTGGAACAGGTGCTGACCCTCCATGATGGTGGAATGGGTGAGACACTTGAAAGTGTTCTCGAAGGAGACCGTCTCGCCCGGGTACGGGCACACGAGGCGCTGAGCCGCTCCTCCCACCCCCAAGGAACGCAATCGTGACCGAATTGGACAACTTCGACACCTCCGACAGCATCGCTGACGCACCGCCCCCACCGGCGAGTGAACGCAGCCGCGCTGCCTCGATTGCGCTGGGGGACACAAAACCCAGCGAAGAACCCGGTACCAACTGGATCGCGCTCGCCGGGTTGATCGCCTTCTTCGGATGGCTTCTCTACGTGGGGTGGATCTACTTCGCGATTGCGCTCGGCGTGATCTTCATGATCTTCCTGCACGAACTCGGTCATTTCATGACCGCCAAGTGGACAGGGATGAAGCCGACCGACTTCTTCATCGGGTTCGGTCCCACGATCATTTCATGGCGTCGTGGCGAGGTCACCTACGGGATCAAGGCCATCCCGGCCGGCGCCTTCGTTCGGATCATCGGTATGAACAACCTCGACCCGGTCGCACCGGAAGAGGAACACCGCGCCTACATGAACAAGAGTTATCCCCGGCGAATGCTGGTGATCACTGCGGGCTCGATGATGCACTTCGCGCAGGCGCTCATCCTGTTCGTCCTCCTCAGCAGCGTGATCGGCATCGGATTCCTGCACCCCGACTACGACAGCAGCGGCTGGGTAGTGGAAGAGGTTGCCCGACCCGACGACGGTTCCTCAACCACCGGCGACGAACTGGGTTTGATCCCCGGCGACCGGATCACCTCCGTCGACGGGGACGAGACCGCCCAGTGGTTCGATCTTCTCGATGCCGTACGGACCCGAGCCGGTGAAACCGTCGAGTTTGAGATCGTTCGTGATGGTGAGGTACTGGTTCAGACGGCCACCATCGGCACCGCGGGCGAAGGTGAAAACGCGGTAGGACGGATCGGCGTCGCCGCCGACTTCAGCGGCGTCCCCGAGATTCAACGACCTGGTGTCGTCGCCGGTGTCGAAGAGTTCGGCCAGTCGATGTGGGGCACACTCGCTGCGATCCCTCGATTCCTCTCGCCCAGCACGTTGTTCGGATTGGTCACCAGCGCGGTCAGTTCCGACAGCGCAGCCGAACAGGATGCCGAACGGCCGGTGTCGGTCGTGGGCGCCGTCGGTGTGGCCGGTAGGACCGCAGATACCGACTGGACGTTCCCGATCTACCTGCTGGCTCTGATCAACTGCTTCGTCGGTATCTTCAACCTGCTGCCCCTCCTGCCCCTCGATGGCGGGCACGCCGCAATCGCCACCTACGAACGGCTCCGGTCCTTCGGTGGGAAACGCCATCAGGTCGACGTCGCCAAGCTGCTGCCCATCACCTATGGGGTGGTCGGCATCCTTGCCGTGCTGGGCCTCACCACGATTTGGCTCGACGTCATCCTGCTGTCGTCCTGAGCAACCCCTCGCCTGAGGCTGCCGGTGACCGGTGGCCCATGGCTTGGACCACGCTCGGACTGCAGTGCTTTCGTACACTGATCCCATGGACGCCGGCGCCGTAACCTTCCCCCGCAAGAAGACCCGCCAGATCATGGTGGGCAACGTGCCGGTCGGTGGCGACGCTCCGATCACGGTCCAGTCGATGACCATCACCAAGACTGCGGATCATGAGGCGACACTTCAGCAGATCTACGCTCTGGCGGCCGCAGGTGCCGACATCGTTCGTTGCACCTGCAATGAACCCGCCGCAGCCGAAGGACTGGCCCGCATCGTGCCACGGAGCCCGGTGCCTATCGTGGCCGACATTCACCACCAGTACCGCCGGGCTCTCGAGGCGCTGGAGGCCGGGGTGCACTGCCTGCGCCTCAACCCGGGCAACATTCGTAAACCCGAACACATCAAAGCGGTGGCCGCCGAAGCGAAGGATCGCAACGTTCCGATCCGCATCGGGGTAAACGGCGGCAGCCTGCATCCCGATCTGTACAAGAAGTACGGCGACCGGGTGACGCCCGAGGCCATGGTCGAATCGGCCCTGCAGGAGATCGCCTACTTCGAAGAGGTCGACTTCGACCTGATCAAGATCAGCGTGAAGGCGTCGAACGTTCCTCTGATGATCGAGGCCTACCGGCAACTCTCCGAGCAGGTGGACTATCCGCTCCACCTGGGTGTCACCGAAGCGGGCCCGCCGCCCGGAGGCATCGTGAAGGCCACGGCGGGCATCGCCACCCTCCTCGCCGAGGGGATCGGCGACACGATTCGTTATTCGCTCACGTCGGATCCGGTCGACGAGGCCCGACTCGGACGTCAGTTGCTCGAGAATTTCGGACTGCGGGATCGCAAAAACGTCGATCTGATCGCGTGCCCCAGCTGTGGCCGGGCCGAGATCGATGTGTTCAAGGTGGCCCAGGACGCCCAGGACGCGTTTGCCGACAAGAAACTCCCGCTACAGGTCGCAGTGATGGGGTGTGTGGTGAACGGCCCGGGTGAAGCGCGGGACGCCGACATTGGCATCGCGGCCGGGAACAAGCGCGGTCACCTGTTCGTCAAGGGCACCAACGTGGCCGTTGTGCCCGAGGCCGAGATGGTCCCCACACTGGTCGAGTGGGCCGAGTTCATCAATGAACACGGAATCGACGCCGCAATGAAACGGGCCGAGGAGAGTGCCCCCGCGGCCCGTCGAGCCGCCGAAGAGGACCGGAACCGCAATCTGAACGAGTTGGGCGAAGACGTCAACGACTCCGAACAGAAGGTGGAACTGATGCGCAAACAGCGCGACTGACGCGGCGGGATCCAGCTTCATTTTTCCAATTGGCGGGATTCCGCTTCAGATCTGAACCTCGATCCCGCCGATTGGACCGAATGGTGCTGTATCCCGCCGGGGTTTAGGTTTCGAGCTCGAGGGTTTCCGCGAGATCCGGTCCGGTCTGACCCAACGATGCGATGATGACCTCGTTGAGACGACGGCCGTAGGTGGTGCGCAACGGTTGGTACAACAGCCGATTCGAGCAATCGCCCGGGAAGAACACCCGACGGTCCGGGGTCACAACCACCGCGTACCAGACCGACCCTCCCTCGGAACTTTCGGGTCCCCGCGCCAGCCACACCTCGCCGTCATTGGCCAGACCCCAGTCGATACCCGGCCAGTACGACGGGTGAACCAGATATTCCGCAGTTCCGCCCGAAACGTCGAGGATCTTGGCCCGTCCCGACTCCTCGTCGTTCGAATCGCGCTGAACGATCTGAGCGACGTTGGTCCATGCGGTAGCCGCGGCCAAGTGTTCCTGGGAGGGCGCCATGTCATCGACACCGCTGAGGCAGCTGCCGAACTCCAAACTCAGTTCCTGCCCGGTCGCATCAGCGGCCAGATCGGTGGTGCCCGACCCGCCGCACGCTCCGGCGATGAGGGCAAACGCCAACACGGCCAGAGCCGCACCGGGACGATCGAGCATGCGTCGACTCAGGCGCCGGTGGGGGGAATGGGATCCTCGGGCACGATCTCGGCATCGACGATGTCGTTCGCCTTGTCCGCTGCCGCGTCGGATGCCACCTCGGCCGACTCTCCCAGTTGCCCGAGTTCGTCGACCGCGTCGACGTGGGCCTGGGTCCCTTCGATCTTGTCTCGAATGGCAGCGAAGGGGTCATCCTCGATTTGGCTTTGAATGCTTTCCAAGCGTTGCTCAGGTGTTGCGGAAAGATCGGCCTCGCGGCGATCCATCTCACGCTCCAGCTTTGATTGTGCGTTCGATACCGACGATTTCACCTCGGCCGCTTCACTGGAGAACCACTTCTTCAAAGAATCGAAAAAACCCACGCGCACGATTCTAGTCGCTGTACTCCCATGGGTTCTCGGCTGGTGATTGGACCGAATCGGCGGGGGCGAGAAACCGGCCCGCAGAGGCGATATAGTCCCTACACGTCTTCAGGCGTGGGCTTTGGCCCACGCTTGTGTTGTTTCTCAGGACAAGTTTCTGGGACACAGGACCGAACAGCAAGCACACACCATCCGAACCGGAACAGGAGGGCCAGAATGTCAACATCAGCGCTGGAAGATCGTTTGACCGCTCTCCTCACGGTCCCGATCACCAAACTGGGTGTCGAGTTGTACGACATCGAATTCACCGGTGGGACACTCCGCGTTCTGGTGGACACCGAACACGACCCCAAGACCGGGGGAGTGGACACCACCACCCTGGCCAAGGTCAACAGGGCGATCGGGCCGATTCTGGAAGAGGAAGATCCGATTCCAGGTCGATACACGCTCGAGGTGTCGAGCCCTGGCGTTGAACGTCGGCTGGTTCGGCCCGAACACTACGTCCGCGCCATCGGAGAGGATCTGGTGGTCAAGCTGATCTCGGGTTCTCACGAATTTCGGCGAGCCAAGGGATCGCTCGTGGCAGCCGACGACGGCGGATTCGAGGTAACCGTCACCGAACTCGACGGCGTCGACCAGGCCGAACCGATCCGGGAACGGTTCCTGTACGCCGACGTCGATCGCACCAAGACCGTCTTCAATTGGGGTCCGACGCCCAAGCCGCACTCCACTCCTCGCAAGAAGAAGTCCAAGAACACGAAGAAGAAATAGGACCAATCATGGCTAACGAAATGACAGAGGCACTCGCCGCCCTAGCCGAGGATCGGGGAATCTCGATCGACAAGCTTTTCGGCATCTTGGCCAACGCCCTCGAGTCCGCCTACAAGAAGGACCCCGATCACTGGGAGTACTCGTGGGTCACGATCGACCCCGAGACCTTCTCGATCACCGTGTTCGCCCAGGAGTTGGACGAAGAGGGTGAACCCTTCGGCGACGACTTCGACGTCACCCCCGAGAACTTCGGCCGCATTGCAGCCCAGACCACCAAGCAGATCCTCCTTCAGGGAATTCGCGAAGAAGAGCGCGAGATGAAGTACGAGGAGTACGCCGGACGCGAGGGCGACATCGTCACCGGCATCGTCCAGCAGACCGACGCCCGGTACACCCTGCTCGACCTCGGCCGCGTCGATGCGCTCCTGCCCCAGTCCGAGCAGGTGTCAACCGGCCCCCGCCCCAAGGCCGGCGATCGTCACAAGGCCTACATCGTCGAGGTTCGAAAGACCGACCGCGGCCCTCAGATCGTGGTCTCCCGAACCCACCCGGGTCTGGTGAAGCGCCTGTTCGAGCTCGAGGTGCCCGAGATCGCCGACGGTATCGTCGAGCTGAAGGGTTGCGCTCGCGAACCGGGTCACCGCACCAAGATCTCCGTTGCGTCCAACGATCAGAACGTCGATCCGGTGGGTGCCTGCGTCGGCGCTCGTGGGTCGCGGGTCCGCATGGTTGTCAACGAACTCAACGGCGAGAAGGTCGACATCATCCCCTTCTCCGATGACCAGTACGAATACGTTGCTCGGGCACTGTCACCCGCGAAGGTCAAAGAGGTTCGGCTGCACGAGGACACCGGCACCGCCGAGGTGATCGTTCCCGATTTCCAGCTTTCGCTGGCTATCGGCAAGGAAGGCCAGAACGCCCGGCTGGCCCACCGGCTCACCGGATGGCGAATCGATATCAAGTCCGAGACCCAGCTCGCAGAAGAAGCCGCAGCGCCGCCCGAGGACTACGAGGGTGAAGATTGGGCCGCCGGTGCATGGATCGTCGACGAAGAAACCGGCGAGCAGAAGTGGCAGCCCGCCGACGGCAGCCCGGCCATGACGTTGGACGAATACAACGCACTGGCCAGCGGCGAATCCGACCCGGACGATGCTGACGCCATCGACGACGGCGCCGAAGCCGCAGACGATCACACCGACGCCGATGATCCGGAAGCCGACGACGCCCCGGCAGATGATCCTGGCAGCAGCGACGATGCCGAAGCCGCGGCGGCCGAGGAGGCAGCTTCGGATGATGATGTTCCCGACGCACCGGCCGAAGCCGAAGTGGCGGAGGAGACCGCTGCTGATGCTGAGGAAGCCCCGGTCGAAGCCGATCAGGGCGACGAAGAGAGCTCAACCGACGAGGAAGAGTGATCGCTGCGCCGATCCGAACCTGCGTTGGTTGTCGTCGCAAAACCGACGTTTCGCGCCTCGAACGCGTGACGTCGGTTGACGGCAATCTCGAACGAGGTGGTTCGAGCTCCGGTCGCGGTGCCTGGGTCTGCTCGGATGACTGTTTCGACACCGCCGTCGGGACCGGGGCGCTCAATCGGGCGCTGAGGTTGAATCACCGAGTTCGCCGTTAGCATGAGAGGCCGATTCGCAGGTGCGTCGCGCCCCTGCAATAACCCGAGGTTGTTAGAAGTCTGTGCCTTCCAAAGTCCGTGTATATGAACTCGCTCGCCAACTGGGAATGTCGAATGCTGAGATCCTCGATCTCTGCGGCAGTCTTGGCATCGGTGCCAAGAGCCACTCTTCCAGCATCGTCGAAGCGCAGGCGGACCGTCTCCGTCGAAAGGCCGAACGCGAAGGCCTAGTTCGGGACCCGATTCCCGAGCCAGAAGAGGAAAAGGCCGAGAAGAAGGCTGCTCCGAAGAAAGCTGCCAAGAAACGGCCGCCAAAGAAGGCGCCACCGAAACGCACACCGGCCGAACCCGTTGCCGAGCCAGCCGCTCCCGCCGCCAAGGTTTCCAGCGGCGCGGCAGCGAAGCCGGCCCCCGACCGCGTGGTGTCCTCCAGCGGCTCGGCACCGCCGATTCCTCCGCCACCCCAGACGCTGCGCAGCCCGGCTGCGCCCGCCCCGGCAGCTCCTGCTCCAGCGCCGGCCCCGGTGGTCGAGGCACCTGTAGAAGCCCCTGTCGTTGAGGAGCCGGCCGCACCGGCCGAGGTCGTTCCCGAGGTGGTGGCAGAGGCAGCGCCGGCCGAGGCCGCACCCGAGGTCGCCGACGCTCCTGCCGCAGAAGCGCCCGTTGCCGAACCGGCTACCGCCGATGCTGGCGTACCGGTTCCGCCCCGTTCCACCGGCGGCAAGCCCATTCCGCCTCCGCCCGGACCGCCTCGCGGTCGCAGCGGCAAACCCATTCCACCGCCTCCCGGCGGAGGAAAGCCGGCTCCACCCCGCCCGGGTGGCGGAAGTCGTCCGCCCGGCGGATCCCCCTATCGGACCGCGCCCGGTGGCGGCGGAGGCGCAGGTGCGCCCGGTCGTCCCCCCGGTGGTGGCGGTCCCGGTGGGTTCCCCGGTCGTGGTGGTCCTCCCGGTCGTGGTGGTCCTCCCGGACGCGGCCCCGGCAACCGTCAGCAGCGTCGACGCAAGAGCCGTCGCCGTCGCAACGCCGACGATCTGGCCCCGATGGACGCGCCCAGCTACACCGCTGATGACGCACCCGTGCCCGAGGGCACCATCGTGGTCGAGCGGGCCTCAACCGCCCAGGATCTCGGTCCCAAGCTGAACCGAACCGCCGCCGACGTGGTGCGTTTCATGCTCACCAACGGCGAGATGGTCACCGCCACCCAGTCCCTGTCCGACGACATGATCGAGTTGTTCGCCGCCGAGGTGAACGCCGAGATCCGTCTGGTCGATCCGGGCGAGGAACAGGAAGTCGAACTCCGCAAGGTGCTCGAATTCCCCGACGAGGACGACGAAGAAATTGTGGCCAGTTGGCCCAATCGTCCGCCGGTCATCGCGGTGATGGGCCACGTCGACCACGGCAAGACCCTGCTTCTCGACCGCATCCGGTCCGCCAACGTTGTCGCCGGCGAAGCCGGTGGCATCACCCAGCACATCGGGGCCTACCAGGCCCGATCCGGCGATTCGGTCCTCACCTTCCTCGATACCCCTGGCCACGAGGCGTTCACCGCCATGCGGGCCCGTGGTGCCGACGCCACCGACGTCGTCGTGTTGGTTGTTGCAGCCGACGACGGTGTTATGCCCCAGACCGCTGAGGCGCTCGATCACGCCGTGGCGGCCGAGGTGCCGATCATCGTGGCCATCAACAAGATGGACCGCGAGGGCGCCGATCCCGACAAGGTCATGAGCCAACTCGCCGAGCGTGGTCTGGTTCCCGAGGCCTGGGGTGGCGACGCCATCATGGTTCCGCTGTCGGCGATGACCGGCGACGGCATTCCCGACCTTCTCGAAAACCTTGCGGTCGTCGCAGAGATCGAAGACCTCCGGGCCACCCCCGACGGTCGTGCCGCGGGTGTTGTTCTCGAGTCGTTCCTCGACACCGGTCGTGGACCGGTTTCCACGGTTCTGGTCGAACGAGGCACCCTGTCGGTCGGTGACCCCATGGTCGCCGGCGCTTCCTGGGGCCGGGTTCGAGCGCTGGTGGACCACACCGGCAAACAGGTGAAGAAGGCCGGCCCCTCGGTGCCGGTTCAGGTGCTCGGTCTCAGCGATGTGGCTGGTGCCGGCGATTCGTTCGTCGTGGCTCCCAGCGAAAAGATCGCTGCGAAGGTGGCCTCCACCCGAGAGCACTGGCAGCGTCTGGCCAGCCTTGGCCGCGATGCCTCCGCCACCAGCGGCGGCGCCAAGCTCGAAGACATCTTCGCCCAGATTCAGCGAGGCGAGACCGCAACGTTGAACCTCATCGTCAAAGCCGACGTGAACGGTTCGCTCGAAGCGGTCACCGATTCCTTGCGCAAGCTGGAGCGTGACGACGTCAAGCTCGCCTTCGTCTCCCGCGGCGTCGGTGGCATCACCGAAAACGACGTGCTGTTGGCGGCAACGTCGAACTCCACGATCCTCGGATTCAACGTGCGTCCCGACCGCAAGGCCCGAGAAATGGCCGAGCAGGAGCAGGTGGAGATCCGTAACTACGAGATCATCTACAAACTGCTTGAGGACATTGAAAACGCCATGCTGGGCATGCTCGCTCCCGAGTTCGAAGAGGTCGTTACCGGCGAAGCAGAAGTTCGTGCGATCTTCCGGGTGCCGCGAGCCGGCGCCATCGCTGGTTGTATGGTCCTCAACGGAACGATTACCCGCAATTCCAAGGTCCGCTTCCTTCGGGACGGAACCATCATTTGGAAGGGTTCGGTCCAATCCCTCCGTCGGGAGAAGGACGACGTGCGCGAAGTTAATGCCGGATTCGAGTGCGGTATCGGCCTGTCGGACTTCCAGGACCTCAAAGAGGGCGACATCATCGAAACGTTCGAGGAGCGGGAGATCCCCCGCTCCTAGAGGGCGAGGCTCGTGCACGTCTGCGTTTTACATATCGAACTTCATCTCCCCATGGCCCAGTCCCTGAAAGCGAAACGTTCCGTCATCCAGAGCATCGTTCGAACCGTCGATGGCTGGAAGGCGGTCGGTGCCGCCGAGGTGGCTCACCTCGATAAGTGGCAGCGGTCCGGACTCGGTGTCACGGTTGTCGCAGGGTCGGTCGGCCACGCTGAAGAAGTAGCCGATTCGGTGGAGCGGTTCGTGTGGTCACAAACCGAGGTGGAAGTGGTCGACATCCGTCGGTCGTGGATGGAGACCGAATGAGTCGGAAACAGCCCAACCGGAAGAAACGACCGGGCAGTGCCAAGCACTATCCGCGTACGGCGCGGCTGAACACGTTGCTGCACCAGATCGTCGCTGAACACCTGGAGCGACTGGACGATGATCGCCTGCCGTTCATCACCGTGACCGGGACCGAGATCGACAGTGACCTCAACCGTTGCGACGTGTTCATCAGCACGTTCGAGAACGATCCCGACGCCGATGAGGAGATCCTCGAGATCCTGGGCGAGCAACGGATTCGGTTGCAGACTGCGATCGCTCGGCAGGCCAAACTTCGCAAGACCCCTGAAGTGGTGGTGCAGTTCGATCCGTCGGTCCGGGCCGGGGCCAAGATCGATGCCATCCTGGCTGGTCTGCCCCAAACGGCGGCTCCCGAACCTTCCGACGATCAGGTTGAGGTCATCGATGATGATCGGGCCGAGGACAATTTCGTCGACGACGTAACGGACGAAGAAGAGTAATCCGTGGCCCGGGGCTCACGAAAGGACAGCGGCGCCACCGGCGTACTGGTTGTCGACAAACCGTCCGGCTGCACCAGCCACGACGTCGTCGACCAGGTTCGCCGGAAGCTCGGCACCCGCAAGGTGGGGCACGCAGGCACCCTCGACCCCGACGCCACCGGTGTTCTCGTACTCGGCGTCGGACGCGGCACGAAGCTGCTCCAATTCGTCACCGGCACCGATAAGCGGTACGTCGGCGAAGTGGTTATGGGCACAACAACCGACAGCCTCGACTCCACCGGTGAGGTCACGGCCACGTTCGACATGTCGGCCACGCTCGACCAGGTCGTCGAGGCCGCAGCCGGTTTCGTCGGCGACATCGAACAGATCCCGCCGATGGTGTCGGCCATCAAGATCGACGGCAAGCGACTGCACGAGTTGGCCCGGGAAGGCAAAGAGGTCGACCGACCCCCTCGGCCCGTCACGATCCACGATCTTCAGATCGAAGCAACCGATGACCCTGCGGTCTTTCGCATGTCGGTTCATTGTTCGTCGGGAACCTACATCCGGACGCTGGCCGCCGACCTGGGCGCAGCGCTTGGGGGAGGGGCCCATCTGCGCGGTCTGCGACGGACCGCCGTCGGTCGTTTCGACGAAACCCAGGCCGCCTCGGTCGACGATGCTGAACTGCGACCACTGGTGGAGATGTTGGCCCACATGCCAACCCTCGAGGTCGACGAGGCCGTCGCCGCCCAGGTGCGCAACGGTCGATCGTTGGGGCCCAGCGGCGGCAGTGGCGAGTTGGCCATCGTCGATCAGGCTGGAGAACTTCTGGCGGTGTACGAGTCTCGGGACGGTCAGTTCCGACCCCTAAAAGTATTGGTAGGTTGACGCCCGAATGAAGATCATCCGGAATCCCGCCGCGGGCGAGTGTCTCTCTGAGAATCACGCAGTGACGATCGGCGTATTCGACGGCGTTCACCGAGGTCACCGCACGGTTATCGAGCAGACCCGCTCGCTGGCCGACGAGACCGGCGCCCGTCTCGCCGTCGTGACGTTCGACCCCCATCCCGCTCAGGTCATTCGGCCCGAATCAGCTCCGAGCATCCTGACCGGCATCGATCATCGCCTGGAGCTCCTCGAGAGCATCGGCGTCGACACCACCGTCGTTATCAACTTCGACGAGGCCCAGGCCGCCGAACGCGCGACCGACTTCGTCGATCGTGTCATCGTCGGTTGTCTGATGGCCACCACGGTGTCGGTAGGGCAGGATTTCCATTTCGGTTACCAGCGTGAAGGCACCACGGAATTCCTCGCCAAGTTGGGTGCCGACCGAGGGTTCGACGTGAACGTGCTGGAACCGGTGCTCCAGTCCGGCGGCATCGCCGCACCGGTTTCGTCGACGGCAGTCCGCAACGCTGTCGCCCGCGGCGACGTCGTGGCTGCCACGGCGATGCTGGATCGACCGCATCAGGTTCGTGGTGAGGTCAAAGAGGGTGATCAGCGCGGTCGGACGATTGGATTCCCCACGGCAAACGTCGACGTTCCCCCCGAGCGGGCCCTGCCCGCCGATGGTGTCTACGCCGCGTGGTACATCACCCCCGATGGTGTGCGCCGCCCCGCAGCCGTGAACGTGGGCAAACGTCCAACGTTCTACGAAGACGCCGAACGGTCATTGGTGGAGGCCCACCTCATCGACTTTGCCGGCGACCTGTATGGCCAGGAAGGCCGCGTGGACTTCATCGAACTCCTACGGGGTGAGCGTCGCTTCGACGGGATCGACGCCCTCAAGGCTCAACTGGCGATCGACATCGAGCAGGCCCGGGAAATCCTGAGCTGACAGAGCGGACCCGACGACGGTCCGGGTCCGGCCCCAGGGTTCAGAGCTGGCGGCGCTGGGCGGCAACGGGTGAGCCGTGGTGGTGGACCACCTTCCACTCTCCGTTGGTTTTGAGCAGGATGTTGGTGGCGGCGATCGTCCCGGTCCCGGCCGCGCTCATCAGGTTCTCGTCCAACGTCACCCAGGCGACACCGTTGGCGATGTTCACCTGATCGTTGGTGACGATGAACTGATTGTCCGAAGGGCCTGCGAAGATCCGGCGCCAGCTGTCCACCACCGCCTCCCAGCCGCGAAGAATTGGCCAGCCGGGATGGATACACACCACGTCGGGCCCGTGTTTCCAAACTGCGATCATCTGCTCGATGTCCTGCGCTTCGTGTGCGCTATAGAACCGGCGGTTCACCTCTCGCACAGCGTCATCGTCGGGATGGGGCTCCGGCGTTATCGGGTCGGTCACGGTTCAAACGGTAGTGCCAGTGAGTGCCGCAGATCCTGTTGCTTGAAGCGGCGACCACCGCAAACATGCTTGGTCAACCAGCCGGGCTTCAGAATCTGTTAGAGAAGTTGTGATCAGGGCGTCGATTTCAGTTCACCTAACCTGACAAGGATTCCACCGTGCCTATAAACGACGATTCAGAAAACGACATCCTCAATCCGACCGCCACGACTCCTTTGAGCGAGCTCATGGTTGGACGAAGAACCTTGCTGGCGGGCGGATTTGCATCGGCCGCAGTGCTGTTCTTCGGTACCCCGGCCTCTGCCTCCTCAGGGTCGGGTTCGGTGGCGTCTGCGGCCGCCAAGACCAAGCTCTCGAGTGGCGTGGGTGGGCCCAGCTTGGGATTCTCCAGTATCGCGGCCTCGACGGTCGACGGAGTGGTCGTTCCTGAGGGATATACCGCAGACGCCATCCTGGCGTGGGGCGATCCGATCATGAGCGACGGCCCCGCGTTCAGCGAGGACGCATCCAACAGCGCCGCCGACCAGCAGCTGCAGATGGGCATGGGGCACGACGGGATTCAGTACTTCCCGCTCGAGGACGAAAACGCCCATGGCATTCTGGCGATGAATCACGAGTACACGACCAACAACCTTCTGTTTCCTGACGGCGACGCCGACTGGACAGCGGAAAAGACACTGAAGGAACAGGCCGCCCATGGCGTCGCAGTCGTCGAGGTGATGAAGGGCGATGACGGTTCGTGGGGCCCCGTCGACTCAGACCGCAACCGACGCATCACGCCGAACACCCCCATGGAGTTCACCGGCCCCGCCACGGGCCACCGACTCGTCCAGACCGACGGTGACCCCGAGGGGGTGGCCCCCGTGGGCACGCTCAACAACTGTGGCAACGGCGTGACTCCGTGGGGAACGCTCCTCACTACCGAGGAGAACTTCAACGGATATTTCTGGGAGGAGACCGAAGGTGCAGCCGACGCGATCACGGCCGAACAAGCCGAGATCAACGCTCGCTACGGCGTGGCGGGCACCGGATTCGGCTACCAGTGGGCCAGCACCGATGAACGATGGCGTGCCGATCTGAATCCGAACGAGCCGAACCGGTTCGGTTGGATCGTCGAGATCGATCCCTATGACCCGACCAGCACCCCCAAGAAACGCACCGCCCTCGGTCGTTTCAAGCATGAAGGGGCCGCGGTGACGACCAGCAAGAACGGTCGGGCGGTGGTGTACATGGGTGATGACCAGCGCTTCGACTATCTGTACAAGTTCGTAAGTAAGTATCCGTGGCAACAGGAGATCGACGCCGGCCGCAGCCCGCTTGATGAAGGCACGCTGTATGCAGCTGTCTTTAACGGTGACGGCACGGGGCAGTGGCAGCCACTGACCGCCGGTCGTGGCCCGTTGACCTCCGACAAGGGATTCGCCGACCAGGGAGACATCGTCGTCAAGGCGCGGATGGCCGCCGACCTGTACGGGGCGACGCCGATGGACCGTCCCGAATGGACGACCGTTCATCCCGAGCGTCCGTACGAGGGGTTCGTGACGCTGACCAACAACACCCGACGGACATCGCCGAACCCTGCGAACCCACGTGTCGAGAATCGGTGGGGTCACATCATCCGGTGGGAGGAAAACAGCTACCCCACTGGTCGTGATCCCGAGTCGACCACGTTCCGCTGGGAGTTCTTCGTCATCGCTGGTCCCGGTGACGGAGTAGACGGTTCCACGACGACCGCGTCGGACAATTTCGGCTCTCCGGACGGGCTGTGGATGGACAACAACAACCGCCTCTGGATTCAAACCGACGGCGGCCAGCCTGACGGAGCGAACAATCAGATGTTGTGTGCGAACACCGAAACCTCTGAGATCAAGCGCTTCCTCACCGGACCGGTCGATTGCGAAGTGACCGGGGCAGCCCAGACGCCCGATGGCACCACGATGTTCATCAACATCCAACACCCCGGCGACGGCGGCACCCCGGAGGACCCGAGCGCCACCAGTTCGTTCCCCAATGGTGGTCGTCCCCGTCCGGCGACGGTCGTAATCCAAAAGGACGACGGTGGGGTGATCGGGACCTGATCCCCGAACCGAGAGTTACGTAGAAAGTTCAGAAGGCGAACGGTCGACCGAGAAGGGTCTGGGTGCCGGTGGCGACTATGCCGTTGGCGTCGGCCATCAGATTGGTGCAGAGGCCCGTGCCATTCGCACCCACTCTGGTGACGGCGTCGGTACGGATCCACTCGCCGACTGGAGCCCGGACGAACGAGACATCGAGATCGCTGTTGATCAAGCCGTAGCCACTCTCGGGCGAATAGGCCGCGCTCACCCCGCTCCCGATATCGGCGCTGGCCATCAGCCGCTGTACGCCCGTCGGTTGTTCCCCCTCTACAACCGGCACTGCGAGCCGATGCCACACTACGGCGCTGCCGGCAATCTGGAAGTCGCCGGTTTCCCATCGATATCGAACCGCATCACGGTGAAACGTTGCTTCGCCGTCGCCGGTAACCCACGTGGGTGCCACCCGTTCCTGAGCCTCGCCGGGAAGGACGAAGGGTCCGTCGTCGGGAACGAATCCGAGCTCGGGCGCATCGGTCGTGGCCAGCAGCCGAGCGGTGATTTTGGCGACCGGCGCACCCTCGGAACGTAGTTCCGCGGTGGCGACAGCTACCCGGCGGCTCAGCTGCTGCAGCCCTGCCGAGGTCTGCAACGGGGTCAGTGGAACCGGCGCAAGCAACTCGACGCTGAGCCGAGCGATGAACCAGCCCGGCTCGATGACGCCTTCGACCAAGTAGGTGAGAAGCGCTGATGGGGGTCCACCGTGTTGGGCATCAGCCATCCACGGGCCGCGGGTGAGTTCGGTAGGTGTGGCGAGGTCGCCATCGAGGCGAAACAGGGCACCGCTCACAGATCGTCGGCCCCGGTTCGGAACGGCATTTCCAGATGAAGTAGTTCACCGTCATAGGGGTGGGCGCGGGCGACGTCTTCATTGAGGGCAACGCCGAGGCCGGGCTGGGATGGCACCGAAACGACACCGTCGGACCACTGCAGCGGAGTGGTGAGCAGGTCCGCGTAGAAGCCGCCAAAATCGAGGATCGCCTCGAGGATCAGAAAGTTGGGGGCGGTAGCCGCAATCGCGATGTTGGCTGCGGCCCCGATCGGCCCGTTGTAGAGGTGCGGAGCTATCTGAGCGTGGTTGGCTTCGGCGATCGCAGTGATCTTCCGGCTCTCCAGAATTCCTCCAGCTCTCGAGGTGTTCAGCTGGGCGATATGGACCGCACCCGAATTGAGTAGGGGAGCGAACTCGTACTTGGTGGTGAGGCGTTCGCCCGCCGCGATGGGGATTCGGGTGCCGGCAGCGACCTGGCGTATCGACTCGACGTTGTCCGGCGGGACCGGCTCCTCGAACCAGAGGGGTTCGTATTGCTCCAACCGAGCTGCCAGGCGGAGGGCGCCGGCCGGCGTGAACTGACCGTGGGTTCCGAACAGGATGTCGGCGTCGGAGCCGACGGCGGCCCGGATCGCCGCCACCATCGCCTCGGCTAGGTCGAGACGTTGCAACGAGGGCATGCGGGGGTCGTTGGCGTAGTACCCACCCATCGGATCGAGCTTCACGGCCGTGTGTCCAAGGCGGAGGTACTCGACGGCCGTTTCGGCGGCCATATCGGGGTCGACGTAGACGCCGCGGTTGGCGTAGATGTCCTCGTCGGGATCGGTGGGGTACAGGTAGGTGTAGGTCCGTAGGTGATCGGTGACGCGACCGCCGATCATCTCGGTGATGGGCAGGTCGGCCGCCTTGCCTGCGATGTCCCAGCAGGCCATCTCGATTCCGCTGAACACACTCATCAAGGAGACATCGGGTCGTTGGGTGAACCCTCGGCTGTAGACGGTGCGGAACAGCTTTTCGACCGAACGAGGGTCCGTGCCGATCACATCCCGCTCGATGATGTCGCCGGTCATCGTGGCGACCGTGTGAGGGTCGAACGTGGCGCAGTAGATTTCGCCGTAACCGGAGATTTCTGCGTCGGTGTCGATGCGGACGAACAGAAAGTATCGGCCACCGTGATGGGGTGGGGGAGTGCCGACGACGAAGGTTTCAAACCCGGTGATACGCACCGTCGAACCGTAGTTCACCAGCGGGGAAAGACACGTTTCGCTGGTACGCTCTACCGCTGCTGTCCCACGGGGTGTCCCCATGGGATGGCTGGACCAGAGGGCCACCCTCCACCACGAACACTAGGAGTTCCACATGAGCAAGCCAGCCGCAAACCTTCCCCCGAAGGCCGACACGATGAAGAAGTTCGCCCGGGTCGAGGGCGACACCGGATCCCCCGAGGTTCAGATCGCACTTCTGACCGACCGGATTCGTCATCTCACCGACCACCTGGCCGTGCACAAGAAGGACCACCACAGCCGTCGTGGTCTGCTCATGTTGGTTGGCCGTCGTCGCCGCCTCCTCGACTACCTGTCGGGCATCGACGTCGAGCGTTACCGGGCCCTGATCGCAGAGCTCGGCCTGCGCCGCTAAATCTCGCCGCAGCCATTTCCTGCAAAAATCGTTCCGCCAGCACACTTATTGTGCTGGCTGAACGCTTTTTGGCCCGAATGTGCTCCCCGCACGACAGAACCCCAGGCGCGCTCGCGACCTATCGCGTCGTAACAAGGTTCAACCTGCCTACACTGCTGCCGACGGATAAACCGTCGCGGCAATGGCAGAGCCTGGTTTCTGGCTCCTGACGTTCCCTCGCAGCATCCGCTGCTGCGAGCACATCGTCTCCTCACCGGGAGACGTCCCCACAGTCGGGGATGGAATGTCGGTAGCTGCAATCTGGGATCTGGTGTCGCCGCCGTTGTTCCTACAACAACGACTTGCACCAGCGAGGGTCGCTGGCGCGCCTAATACCCAAAAGAAAAAGGAGCATCCATGGCTGATGCTGTAGTAGTTACCGGATCCGTCACCGCAGGTGACGGTCCAGAAATGCGCCTCGAGACCGGCAAGATGGCCGGTCTGGCGAGCGGCTCTGTCGTCGCCCGTATGGGCGATACCCAGGTCCTCGTGGCCGCAACCGGCGCCCGTCGGGTTCGGGACGGAATCGATTTCTTCCCCCTCACCGTCGACGTCGAAGAGCGGTCCTATGCGGCCGGCAAGATCCCCGGTTCGTTCTTCCGTCGTGAAGGCCGTTCGTCGGATCACGCAACCCTGACCGCCCGCCTGATCGACCGCCCGCTGCGTCCGTCGTTCCCCGATGGATTCCGCAATGAGGTCCACGTCGTTGTGACCGTCCAAGCGGCCGACCAGGCCAACCCGTACGACGTGCTCGCCATCAACGCCGCCTCGGCTGCGCTGATGGTCTCCGATGTGCCCTTTGAGGGCCCCATCGGCGCCGTTCGTCTCGCCTATACCACCGATGGTGAATGGCTGCCCCACCCCACCTACGAAGAGGGCGATCTCAGCTCCTTCGAAATCGTCGTGGCCGGCCGTCAGCTCGACAACGGCGACGTTGCCGTGATGATGGTTGAAGCCGGTGGCACCGCCACCGAGTGGGCAAACATCGAGAATGGCGCCCCGAAGGTCGACGAGGCTGCACTGGCCACCGCCCTCACCGAGGCCGAGCAGTACATCAAGGAAGCGATCGCTCTCCAGCTTCAGCTGGTCGAAGCGGTCGGCGGCCGCAAGGAGTTCTTCTCCTTCGACGCCCAGGTCGACTACACCGACGAGCAGATGGACGCGGTGAAGTCGTTCGCCGGCGACCGCATGATCCAGGTGCAGAGCATGGCCGACAAGGCCGAACGCGGCGATGCCGAGTCCGCCTTGCGCGACGACACTCTGGCCGAGCTTCTGCCCCGCTTCGAAGATGGCAACCCCATCGCCGCCAAGCAGCTCACCGCTGCGGTGCGGTCACTCTCCAAGCAGGTTGTTCGCTCCCGCATTGTGAACGAAGGCGCTCGCATCGACGGTCGTGGCACCGCCGATCTGCGTCCGTTGTCGGCCGAGGTTGGTGTCCTTCCCCGGGTTCATGGCTCGGGCCTGTTCCAGCGGGGTGAGACCCAGGTCCTCAACGTGACCACGCTGGGTATGGGACGCATGGACCAGATGATCGATGGCATCGATCCTCTGACCCGCAAGAAGTACATGCACCACTACAACGTCCCGCCCTTCTCCACCGGAGAGACCGGGTTCATGCGTGGCCCCAAGCGCCGCGAAATCGGTCACGGCCTTCTGGCCGAGCGGGCCCTCGTGCCCGTCATTCCTTCCCAGGAAGAGTGGCCCTACACCCTTCGTCTCGTTTCCGACGTGCTCACCTCCAACGGCTCCACCTCCATGGCGTCGGTGTGTGGCTCGAGCCTGTCGCTGATGGATGCCGGTGTGCCGATCAAGGCCCCCGTGGCCGGAATCGCCATGGGCCTGGTCTACGCCGAAGGCAAATACACCACCCTGACCGACATTCTCGGAGCCGAGGACGCCTTTGGCGATATGGACTTCAAGGTGGCCGGAACCGCCGAGTTCGTGACTGCGCTGCAGCTCGACACCAAGATCGACGGCATCCCCAGCGATGTGCTGGCCGACGCCCTCAACCAGGCGAAGGAAGCTCGTCTTGCGATTCTCGCCGTCATGGAAGCCGCAATCGCAGCTCCCCGTGAAGACGTCACCGAGTACGCCCCCAAGATCATCAGCTTCGAGATTCCGATCGACAAGATCGGCGAGGTTATTGGACCAAAGGGCAAGGTGATCAACAGCATCCAGTCCGAGACCGGCGCTGACATCAGCGTCGACGACGACGGAATCGTTGGCACTGTGTCGATCGCATCGACCGACAAGGCCATCGTCGATGAGGCCGAGCGTCAGATCAAACTGATCCTCGACCCGCCCACCGCCGAGGTTGGCGCCACCTACCCGGGCAAGGTCGTCAACATCACCAAGTTCGGTGCGTTCGTCAACATCCTCCCGGGCCGGGACGGTCTCCTGCACATCTCCAAGATCGGTGGCGGCAAGCGCATCGATCGGGTCGAAGACGTGCTCGAACTCGGCCAGAGCGTCGACGTTGTCGTCGAGGACATCGACCCCAATGGCAAGGTGTCCCTGCGTATGGCCGGCGACGCCGGCGGCAATGACGATGCCGTGCAGAAGCGGGCCGAGAAGGCCGTTGCCGCTTCCGACGATTCCGGAAGCGACGATGAAGCCAGCGATTCGGTCTCGATGTCGTTCGAGGACGACTTCGAATCGGCCCTCGGTGACGAGTTCGGTGAACTCGGTCCCGAAGGTGCCGAGCTGTCCGACGGTGGCGGCAACAACCGTGGCCGCGGTCGCGGTGGCCGGGGTGGCAACAACCGCGGCGGTGGCCGCAACCGTCGCTAATGGCTGGATTCCGGCCTTCGCTCGCCTCCCTCGCAACGTGGCGAACGCAGTCGTAGTTCTGGGCACTCTCTGGCCTCGTTGGTCTCGGAGTGGGTCGGGTCGCTGTGGCCACGTTGGCACGGAGCTGGGGCACGCGCTCTAGCTGCCTTGCTAGCGCAGCGGCAACTTAACGAATGAGCGCCAGTCCTTCGGGGCTGGCGCTTTCGCGTCCGCTCTGAAATGTCGTCACGCCAGCACATTCGGCCCAAATTGCGTCGCGCCAGCACAATTTTTGTGTTCCCCCAACGATTTTTCGTGAAGATGTGTTCGCCGAACGACGATTCGTTACGAACCGCAGGAGGCGAACGTCGGCAAGAATTACAGCCCGAGGATGGGTTCGAGACCGATGGTGAGGCCGGGCAGTGAGTCGATGCGTTTGGCGGCCAGAACCACTCCGGGCATGAAACTGGATCGGTCCGTGGTGTCGTGGCGCAGGACGAGGCTCTGTCCGGTGGTGCCCAACACGACCTCCTGATGGGCCACCATGCCGACCATTCGAACCGAGTGAATCGGGATGTTGCCCGGCCCTCGGGCGCCGCGTCCACCGGGGAAGGTTTCGGTCTCGGTGGGGTCCGGCGCCCACGAGTCGCTGGCGGCCGCCATCCGTTCTGCGGTGTTCACTGCGGTGCCGCTGGGGGAGTCGAGTTTGGCGTTGTGATGGAACTCGATGATCTCGCCGGTCTCGAAGAAGGGGGCCGCCATCTCGGCGAACCGCATCATCAGCACCGCCCCGATCGCGAAGTTGGGGGCGATCAGACAGTTCGACGATGTGAACTGGTTGCGGATCGAGTCGAACTCGTTTTCGGTAAAACCCGACGTGCCAACTACGGCGTGGATGCCGTTCTCGGCACAGAAGGTGATGTTGGCTCGCGCCGCGGACGGCGCAGTGAAGTCGACCGCTACGTCGACGTTTGCCTGGGTCATGGCGGATGGACTGCCGGAGATGTCGAACCGGGCGCTTTCAACTCCGATGACGGTGCGGGCGTCGATGCCGTCGTGGCTCGGGTCGACCGCAGCGACCAATTCAAGATCGGGGTCAGCGTCGATGGCCTGACAGACCGTAGAACCCATGCGACCACCGGCTCCGAAGACTCCAACTCTCAACATGTACTACTCGCTTCGTTTGCCGAGGGTCGCGACTGCCTGTGCTTCGACCCTGCCATGGGTTTCTTGGTCGCAGGGTAACCAGTCCGGTCGGTTCACCGCAGACCAGTGGCAGAATGCGATGTGGTGCACAAGATCATCATCGACACCGACCCGGGCCAGGACGACGCCATAGCTCTGTTGCTGGCGTTCGCATCGCCGGAACTCGAGGTCCTGGGCGTCACCTGTGTTGCGGGAAACACCCGGCTCCCGGCGGTAGTGCGCAACGCTCGAATCATCTGCGAACTGGCGGGCCGCCGGGACGTCAACGTGTTCGTGGGCTGTGATCGTCCGATGGTGCGAGACCTTGTGACCGCTGAACACGTTCACGGCCCGACGGGATTGGACGGTCCCGTGTGGGACGAACCGACGATGCCGGTGCAGGATCAGCATGCCGTCGACTGGATCGTCGAGACGTTGATGGGGGCCGAAGATCGAGACATCACCTTGTGTCCGATCGGTCCGCTCACCAACATCGCAATGGCGATGGTGCGCGAACCACGGATCCTGCCCAAGATCAAACAGATCGTTTCGATGGGTGGCGGCGGCACCGAAGGCGGCAACATCACGCCGGTAGCCGAGTTCAACGTCTACGTGGATCCTCACGCCGCCGATGTGGTCTACCGATCGGGCGTTCCTTTGGTGGTGATGTCGCTCGACGTGACCCATAAGGCGCTGATGCCCAGGGCCTGGATCGACGGAGTGGAAGCGATCGGGGGAAACGTTGGCGAGAAGACGGCTGCGATGCTTCGTTTCTACGAACGTTTCGATCTGGTGCGGTACGGCGAGTTTGGCGGCCCGGTGCACGACCCTGCGGTGATTGCCTACCTGCTGCAGCCAGAGCTCTATGCCGGGAAAGACGTCTTCGTGCAGATCGAGACCGGCTCGGAACTCACGATGGGAATGACCGTCGTCGATTTCTGGAATGCCACCAAACAGCCGCCCAACTGCACTTGGATCCAGTCGGTTGACTCCGAGGGTTTCTTCGCAATGACCCTGGACCGCCTCGGGAACCTGGCGTGACCTCAACAGACCCGGACCTGATGCGCCCGACCCGATCGTCCGCTTCGCCACGCCGTAGAATTCACCGGTGACCGTTTCTCCGTCCGCTGTCGCAGCGACGCACAGATCGAGACCGGGAACGCCGCCATCGTGACCGAACCCCTCCCCGCAGACCCCGCCGATGAGACCCTGCCCGAACCCGAGGGTCGGCGACTCCCGCCATGGCTGTTGCGGATCGCCATAGCCATAGCAGGCATCTCACTCGTGAGCGGTTGGATCGGCAGTGCGCTGGCACCCCAACTGGTCGACAACAATCCCCGGGCGTTGATGGCGCTCAACCCGTCGAACCCCAATCTGATCCTGGTGAGCAACCAGGTGACCGACGCCTGGTTCTACCTGATCGGGTTCGCACGACTGGTGGCGTCGGACCCGTTCAACTTTCTCATCGGCCTCCACTTCGGTGAGCGCGCCTTCGACTTCGTCGAACGACGCAGCCGCTCCTACGGGCCCTACATGCGGCAGTTCGAGGAATACTTCCGCCGGTTCTCCGACGTGATCGTCTTCCTCGCTCCGAACAACCTGGTGTGCATTATCGCTGGCGGTACCGGCATGTCGGTGAAACGTTTCGCCATTGCAAACGCGGCGGGCACGTTGTTTCGCCTCGTGCTTATCAAACAATTCGGCGCGCAGTTCTCGTCGCCGATCGGTGGAGTGGTCGACTTCATCGGGCGGTACCGAGTGCCCTTCCTGATCCTCAGCGTCGGCCTTGTCGCCTGGACCATCTTCGGCGAATTCCGTGGCGACAACTCCGAATTGAAATCACTACGAGACCTCGACAAGTCTGTCCGTAGCGGAGACGACGATGGCGACGATCACCCCTAACCAGGACGACCTGCCCGTTGGCCGGAGACGTCGAGCCGAGGCCGACTGGTCGTTCGTGTCCACCCCAAAGTGGATCCTGTCCCATCTGTTTGCCGCCACGATGATCGGTCTGTTCATCTTCGCCATGTTCTGGCAAATCGGTCGTCGAGCCGAACGGGTAGAGCTGAACGAACTGGTGGCCGCTCGAGCGGACAGCGCGCCGCTGACGATCGATGAAGCGGTGGGGGCCGGGTCTCCCGAGTCGCTCGACTATCGACGTGTCCTGGATCGCGGTCGATGGATCGACCCCGAGGTCGTTCGGGTGTCGAATCGAACCAGCAACGGCGTGGCCGGGCAGTGGGTCGTTGGACTGTTCCAGACCGTCGATGGACCAACGGTGCTGGTGAATCGGGGTTTTGTCGCCCTGGCCGGGGTCGCCGATCCGCCCGAGTCCGATGAACTGTCGGGGTGGTTGCGGCCATCGGTCGAACGTCAGGGCCTCGCCGTCGAGGACGTGGGGGAGGGGCTGCTGGTCAATCGGCTGAACGTCGAAGACATCGCGCTCCGGTTCACCCCGGAGCAGGTCGAGGCGGGTCCGCTGGCACCGATGTACGTACAGCTGGAGGGGCCCTTCGACGGGATCTACCCTCAGCCGGTCCCACTGCCCGAACAGACCAACGGCCCGCATTTCTCCTATGCGGTACAGTGGGCGATCTTCGCCTTTCTCGGGACGCTGGTGTACGGCCTGCTCCTGCGTCGGATCGCCACCACACCCCGACGCTGATTCGCAGAATCTGACCCAGTACCCAGGGGACAGGGCCCACGCAAGGTGCTGTACGCTGGACCCATGTTTGGAGCCACTCTGACCGCAATGGTCACGCCGTTCACTGAGGACCTCTCTCTCGATCTCGACGGCGCCAAGAAGCTGGCTCGTTACCTCGTCAACAATGGCAACGACGGTGTTGTGGTGGCCGGCACCACCGGCGAGTCGGCCACGCTGAGCCACGACGAGCAGATCGCTCTCATCGCTGCGGTTCGCGAGGAACTTCCGGATCACCCGGTCATCGCCGGGGTTGGCAGCAACAACACCGTGGCGGCAATCGAATTGACCGAACGGGCCACCGAACTCGGCGTCGACGGGCTCTTGCATGTCACGCCGTACTACAACCGTCCTTCCCAGGAAGGCCTGCGTAACCACTTCACCATGGTGTGCGAGGCCTCTCACCTGCCCGTCATCCTGTACGACATCCCGATCAGAACCGGCCGCAAGATCAGTACCGAACTGCTGCTCGACCTGTTGGCCCTTCCCAACGTTGTCGGGGTGAAGGATGCCGCCGGAGACCCGGCCGAAACCGCCGACCTCATCCGCCGGGCCGAACTGGCCGGTCTCGACATCGTGGTGTATTCGGGCGACGACAGCGTCACCCTGCCGTTGCTTGCGGTCGGGGGAACCGGTGTCATCGGAGTCGCCACCCACTGGTGTGGTGCCGAAATGGCCGAGATGATCGCCGCCTATCAGAAGGGCGATGTGCAGCTCGCCCGCCAGCTCAACGCCCGGATGATTCCGTCCTACCAGTTCGAAACCGGCGATGTCGCCCCCAATCCGGTGCCCTCGAAGGTCATGCTGAATCTGATGGGTGTTCCGGTTGGTGAATGTCGACCGCCGATGGGTCCGGTGCCCGATGGCCTCCAGACGGCGGCCCGTGACGTACTCTCAGGTCTCGACCGATTGTGATTCCCTGCGGGGGCGGACTCGGTCCCTGCGATTCGGGATCCGCCCGGTCGCGTCAGCTCCTCTCCATTCCCAACGTCGACCATCCGGCCGACGAACGCTAGGACAAACAACATGCCCCAACCCGTACGCGTCGTATTTCTCGGTGGTCTCGGTGAAATTGGCCGCAACTGTGCCGCGATCGAAGTTGATGGCCGCATCATGCTCATCGACTGCGGACTCATGTTCCCCGACAACGACATGGCCGGCATCGATCTGGTTCTGCCCGACTTCACCTGGCTTCGCGACAACGCACATCGGGTCGAAGGTGTCGTCGCCACCCACGGTCACGAGGACCACATCGGAGCCATCGGGTGGTTGCTCGATGAGATGCCCCTCACCGTCATCGGGTCACCCTTGACTATCGGCCTGGCCAAGAACCGCATCGAGGAGCGCGGTCATCTGAAGAAGACCAAGTTCATCGAGGTGAGCGACGGCGACCGGATCAAGGTCGGACCGTTCGATATGGAGTTTTTCCCGGTCACCCATTCGGTGCCCCACGGCTATGCGACGGCATTCCACACGCCTCAGGGCGTCATCCTGCACAGCGGCGACTTCAAGCTGGACATGACCCCGGTCGACGGCCGACTCACCGACCTCGCCGGGATCGGCCACCTCGCCACCGACGACGGCATCCGACTGTTCCTGTGCGACTCCACCAACGCCCAGTCCGAAGGGTTCAGCGACTCGGAAACGAGCATCGGTCAGAACCTCCAGGACATCATTCGGGCCCGGAAGGGCCG
This sequence comes from uncultured Acidimicrobiales bacterium, assembly GCA_937958015.1. Classification (GTDB taxonomy): domain Bacteria; phylum Actinomycetota; class Acidimicrobiia; order Acidimicrobiales; family SZUA-35; genus JABDIY01. The sequence continues at coordinate 28,899 of CALGOA010000005.1, forward strand.
CCGTCTGATCGTGGCGTGTTTCGCCAGCCACATCCACCGGGTCCAGCAGCTCGCCAATGCTGCGATCGCCGAGGGCCGCACCATCATCACGATGGGTCGCAGCATGAACAAGAACGTGGCACTGGCCGGCGAAATGGGTCTGCTCGACATTCCGTCGGACAAGCTGGCAAAGATCGAGGACCTGGACAAATACGACGACGGTTCGGTCTGCATCATCTGCACCGGATCCCAGGGCGAGCCGATGGCAGCCCTGGCCCGGATGTCCACGGGCGACAACAAGTTCCTCCAGGTCAAGGAAGACGACTGCGTCATCCTGTCCAGCCATCCGATTCCGGGCAACGAGAGCAGCGTCGCCGCAGTGATCGAGGGGCTCCTCCGTCGGGGAGTGGAAGTGATCGACAGCACCACCCATCGGGTTCACGCCACCGGACATGCAAAGAGTGAAGAGCTCAAGGTCATGCACAGCATCGTGAAACCCGAGTGGTTCATCCCGGTGCACGGTGAGTACCGCCACATGGTCGAACATGCCCGTATCGCTACCCGGGTCGGAACCCCGCCCGAGAACGTACTGGTCTGCTCCGACGGTGATTCGGTCGTGCTCAGCGACAAAGGACTCAAGCGGGGCGAAGGGGTGTCGGCCGAGTACGTGTATGTCCACGGAACCGTCGGCAACCTCGGCGAGGGGATCCTCGACGAACGCCGCGCGCTGGGCACCGGCGGATTCGTGTCGGCGATCGTGTCACTGCGGATCGAGGGCGCCAACGCAACGTTGGTTGGAACCCCCGAGATCGTCAGTCGCGGTTGGGTATCTGGCGACGATGGTGATCAGATCCACAAGGACGCCCTCCGGGCCGTCTCCGACGCGGTCGAGGATGCCCTAGCCAAGGGGGTTCGCAAACGGCCCGAGTTGGAAAAGATCGTCCGCCGAACACTGGGCCGTTTCGTCTCCAATCGCACCCGACTGCGCCCTTCGATCGTGCCCGTGATCCTCGGAGCCCACGAATAGTTTTCCCCGGCCGCCAACGCTCAGCGTGAATAGGGCCTGTTGCCACGAGCGGAGGGGTGCGGGGCAGTAATGTCTAGAGGTTGTGGCAACCACGAACAGGAACAAGCGCCCTGCGCGTTCGTCCACTACGTCGCGTAGTACAGGCGGTCGAGCGGCGCCTCGGAAAAAGAAGAAGAAATCTGCAGCTCAGGCCACCAGTGACCGCGAGGTGCAGGGTCTTCTCCTGATCGCCCTCGGTATTCTGCTGGCACTGGCGCTCTACACCGGCACCACGGGGCCCGTCGGTGACCTCCTCGCCGATATCACCGGCTGGGCGGTGGGTCGGGTCCGGTACATCGTGCCGATCGGCTTGTTGTGGTTGGGTTGGCACCGCCTACGCACCGCCACCACCCCTCGCAGTCGGTCCCGCAAGAAATCTGCGCCGCGTTTTGAGCCGGTTCAGCTCGGCGCGGGGGCGTTGCTTGTCGCTGCGGTCTTCTCCACCCTCGACCTCATCGGTGGTCGCCCGTGGAACGGTGCCACCGTCCCTGAGCTGTCGGCTGCCGGTGGACACGTCGGGGTTCGTATCGGCGGAACCCTCGAAAGTCTGGTTGGCCACTGGGGCCACATTCTGTTGACCGTCACCATGGCGTTGGTGGGAATCACCCTGCTCACCAGCATCAGCTATGGCTGGGTCCTGGATGCGATCGTGGAACGATTCCGGATGGCCGCAGGCTGGGTCGGCGACACGGTTTCCAATTTCGACACGTCCCGCCTCGGATGGAACCGTGAGCCGGTTCCCGAGACCGAAGGCCACAACCCAAATCGGGTCTCGGGTGACTCGCTGCTCGATATCGAAATCACCACCGCCGACGAGGCGCCCGGAATCCGCGCGTCGGACGAATCGGCCGAGAAGTACATCGACCTCCGGGCCCACCCCGACGATGACGACCTTGCATCGGCCGATGCGGCGCCGGTTTCGAAGGGGAAACGTAAGAGCCGCTCCAAATCTGCGGCCCCGGCTCCAGAGGTCGACGACACCGTCGAGGCGATCGAAACCGAGCCCGCGTTCGCCGACACCCCGGCCGAAGAGTTCAGCTTCAGCCGGTTCGAGTCGCCGACCCCTCCAGCCGAGGTGGCAGTGGCGGCGCCCACCCCCGAAGGTGGCGAATGGATGCTCCCATCGTTGGGGATGCTCGAGTTGTCGGCCAGCCAGGACGTCGACGAAGCCGAAGTGCGCGACCGGGGTATGCGACTCCAGCGGGCCCTGCAGGAACACGGCGTCGAGACCCGTCTCATCGGTGTTCGGGTCGGGCCCACCATCTCGATGTTCGAGTACGAACTGGCCCCCAAAACCAAGGTTTCGCGGGTCATGGCGCTCAAGCAGGACATCGCCTACGCAATGATGACTCCGAACGTTCGGATCCTGGCGCCCATCCCCGGCAAGCAGGCCATCGGTGTGGAGGTCCCGAACCTCGACCGTGCCCTCGTAACAGTCGGAGACCTCCTCGTGTCCGACGAAGCCACCAAAGCCAAACATCCGCTCGAGGTTGGTCTCGGACGCGATATCACCGGCCGCACGATCATGATCAACCTGGCCCGGATGCCTCACCTCCTGGTTGCCGGCCAGACCGGTTCGGGTAAGTCCAGCGGAATCAACACGATGCTCACCAGCATCCTGATGCGCTCCACCCCCGATCAGGTTCGCATGATTCTGGTCGACCCCAAGCGGGTTGAGCTCACCCAGTACAACGGGTTACCCCATCTGCTCAGCGAAGTCGTGACCGATCCCAAGAAGGCGGGAAATGCTCTCAACTGGGGTGTTCGTGAGATGGAACGCCGCTACGACATCCTCGAAGAGGTCGGGGTCCGAGACCTCGCCGGCTACAACCAGGCGGTCGAAGACGACCGACTCGCACCCCGGGTGATGCCGGACGGTTCGTTGGGGAGTTACGAAAAGTTCTCCTTCGTTCTGATCGTGATCGACGAACTCGCCGACCTCATGATGCAGGTTGGAGCCGAGATCGAGGAAGCCATCGTGCGCATCGCACAGAAGGCTCGTGCGGTTGGTATTCACCTGATCATCGCCACCCAACGTCCCTCGACAAACATCATCACCGGCATGATCAAGGCCAACGTGCCGGCCCGTCTCGCCTTCGCCGTAAGCAGCCTCACCGACAGCCGGGTCATTCTTGATGCCGGTGGCGCAGAGAATCTGGTCGGTCGTGGTGACGGTCTGATCAGCGACGGCAGCACCAGCGAGCTCACTCGATTCCAGGGGGCATGGGTCACCGAGGAAGAGGTTTCCGAGGTCGTTGACTTCTGGCGAAACCAGGCCCCGGAGATGGCCTTCGATCCTCGCGTGCAGGGTGACGAAACAGAGATGAACTCCGCAGGTCTTCCCGGCGGGACCACCGGCAGCGCCGAAGACGACGAGCTGCTCCTCGCCGCTATGGAGATTGTGGTCAACAGTCAGCGGGCCAGCGTCTCGGACTTTCAGCGCAAGTTGCGCGTCGGCTTCGCTCGGGCAGGCCGCCTGATGGACGAACTGGAAGCCCGTGGAATCGTAGGTCCCAACGTTGGTTCCAAGGTGCGGGACGTGTTGGTCACCCCGGCCGACCTCCACCAGATGTCGGCCCAGGCCGCCCCCCAGGCACCCACCGAACTTGTTCAACAACAACTGCCGGTGGAGCCAATCCCCAAGGCCGAGCCCAAGGCCACGCTGGCCAGCATTCAGAACCCGGGCGATGCCGCCGAGGACGAACGGTCCAAAGCGCTGCCCCGTCCGCTGACCGAAGCCGAGAAGCAACAGCAGGACGCCCCGTCTGCTGACGCCCCTGTCGCAGCCGAACCCGAGGTGGAGACCGAACGAGACATCGTCGAACATGCCGCCGAGCTGATCATCAACAGCCAGCTCGGATCGGTGCCGATGTTGCAGCGAAAGCTTCGAGTCGAATTGTCCGAGGCGGAACGGGTGATGAACGTTCTGGAGGACCGTGGCATCGTTGGCCCTGCTCAGGGTGTGCGAGCCCGTGAGGTGCTGGTGAAGCCCGACGAGATCTCCGATAGTGGTGAACCCGTCGCACCGGCCACCCCGGCCGAAGCGGTTGAGAAGACCACCGTTCGGACCAAGACGAGCCCCAAGGACAACACCGAGGAGTTGGACCTGACCGATGCCCCGGTCGATCTCACCGATCCTGATGGTGTTGACCTCGACGAACCGGTCGATTTGTCGGAGGAATCCGATCTGGATTTGGATACTCAGGACGACATGGAAGACGACGACTTCGCTACCGACGACGACTTCGACCCTGCACTCGCGCCGCCTCCCGGATACCCGAAGCCCACCGAATGATCCTCGGTTTCGCTCTGGCGATCCCCGGGATCGTCGTTCTTTCATTTGCTGCTGATCTCTTCGTCGAGGGAGCCGCCAAGCTGGCGGCGATTCTGAAGGTCACGCCCATCGTGATCGGTGCGGTGATCATCGGTTTCGGTACCAGTGCCCCCGAGATGCTCGTGTCGGCCGTTGCCGCCTACAACGGCGACGTCGATCTCGGCATCGGCAATGTGATCGGCTCCAACACCGCGAACCTCAGCCTGATTTTGGGATCGGCGGCGATCATGGTCCCGATCGCGGTCGCTAGGGACGTCCTGAAACGAGAGGCGATCATGGCGACCGGGGCCGCGGTGCTGTTCGCCTTGGCGCTGCAGGGTGGCATACAGACGTGGGAGGGGATCGGCCTCTTCGTTCTCCTGATCGTCTCGTTGGCCTGGGTGATCAAATCTGGCGACGCCCCTCCGATCGACGAGTTCGTCGATGATGAGGAGGAGCTTTCCGCTGGCCCGGAGATCATTCGGACCCTGGTCGGTATGGTCGGCACCGTCGGTGGCGCATGGTTGCTGGTCGAGGGGGCTACCCGGCTCGCCGATGAGTTCGGGTTCAACGACGGGTTCGTTGGAGTCACGCTGGTAGCCGTCGGCACGTCGCTGCCCGAGTTGGTCACGACCGTCGCCGCGGCCCGGCAGGGTTCCACCGACCTGATCGTCGGAAATCTCCTCGGCTCGAACCTCTTCAATTCTCTCGCCGTCGGTGGCGTCGTTGGTGTGCTTGGCAACGGGATGGTGAACGATCCATCGCTCGCCACCCTGGATACCGGTTTCATGTTGGTGGTCTGCATCGGAGCCTTCGCCGCCATGTGGAGTCGTGCGCTCTTCACCCGAATCGAAGGTGGTATTCTGCTCGCGGTGTTCGTCGCGTTCATTGTCGTTGCGTATATCAGCGAGGCGTCCGAGAGCGCCCTACCGGTCCTGTTCTAACCCGACCGGGCTCTTAGGCCCAGTTCAGGCCGTCTTTCTCCTCATCAAAAAATCTGGACTTTTGGGGAGCATTACCCGCAAGTCGACCCCTTTTGGTGCCGATAGAGACGTATGTCCCAGTTGTCGAACGCTCCTGTACGTCGCGCTACCGAGCGCGGCTACATCATTGCGTCCACCGCACTCCTGCTGATTCCGTTGATGATCTTCGCGGCGTTCGCCGTGGACGTCGGCGGCTGGTATGCCGAGGCCGACCGGGCCCAGCGCGCTGCCGACGCGGCCGCACTGTCGGGTGTGGTGAAGATGCCCGACTTCGTCGCCGCCACCGCCACCGCCCGTGCCACCGCTCTTGAGAACGGATACGACCACTCCGACCCCGATGTGAACGTCGTCGTCGAGCGGCGAGGATCACAGGGCCTGCACGTGCAGATCGAAACCAAGGGTGAGTCCTACTTCGGCAAGGTCGTGCTGGACGAGATCGATATCGATCGTTTCGCCACCGCCGAGTACATCCTCCCTGTTCCACTGGGTAACCCCGGGAGCTCGCTGGGTTCGGGTATCGGGCCGACCGGCGTTCCCGGAGCGCCCCGTGAAAACCTGCTGCTGGCCCTGAACTCCTACTGCCAGGGTTACCAGAACGGCGACCCGTTCGGTGTTGGTTGGCAGGGCAACCGGACGTGTGGCGATCCCGGGGACATCGTAAATAGCCGGTACGACGCCGATGGATACGACTTCATCATCGACCTCACCGGACCCGACGACATGGCGGCTCCGGTCACGGGTGCGTGGGATGTCCAGATCTTCGAACCGGGCCTGTGCAATCAGGACTTCGAATCCACCGACGGCACCGGGAACCGGATTCAGACGACACTGTGGAAGGGCGACAACACGCTCTTTTCCGACGACGACAACAAGACGGACGCCAATAGGGCGATCAACACGGTTTCCGGAGCTCCCGATCCATATCTCTGGCCGGCGACTGCGTGCGGCAGCGCAACGAGTCAGTGGGTCACGGCATACCGCATTCAGTCGGGAGACCCGCGGGGTCGTTGGGTTCTCAACACCCGGTCCCTCCCAAACACCGCCGAAACCAATCTGAACTCTTACGGCATACGGGTCGTTCCCGCCGGTGGTACGGCACCCTGTGGTTCGCTGGTGGCATCCTCCAGCTGTCCTCAGGTCTACGCACGCACATGGCTTCCAATCTATGTTCCGAACAACATTCGTGACCTGGGCGGGGTGAACGTCCCGACGATCGGTGGATCGGAGGCGCTGTTCTATCTGGCGACCATCGACGAGGTTCACAAGGGCAAGACGCTCGAAATCAAGTTGTTCGACCCGGGCGAGGGTATGGACAACATGCAGGTGCTGACTCCCGATAACGCCCGTCTGCCGTTTCAGATCGCAACGATGCCCGAAGGTGGCACGCAGGGTTCGTTCGCCGCCAATACCAGCACGTGTACGGTCGGTGCGAACACGTATGAGTGCCTGCGGGTGGCGGAATGGATCGCCCCGGCTGCAGCCCGAACCGACTTCTACAACGGCAACGAAGTAACCATTCGTATCCAGATTCCCTCCAACTACCAGTGTGTTCAGGACAACCCGGCAACACCGCTCACCGATGAGAGCAATTGCTGGTGGCGCATTCGGTATGAGCCCCTAACCAACCCGAACACGGGCAACGTCGGCACCGTGACCGACCGAACCACCTGGAGTATCCGGGTGATCGGTGATCCGATCCGTCTGACCGAATAATCCTCCTCGGTGCCGTCCGATTCGGGCGGCACACTACATAGGTGATGTTGCGGCTCGTTTCGCTCTGCCTGCTCGGTGCCCTGGTGTTTTCACCGGCCCCGGTGGCGGCCGATGCGGTCTTCGTGGCGTCGTCACCAGCTATCCGAGGGCTGGTCGGACCACCGATCGACACCCTCGAGATCGTGTTCAACGAAGTCGTCACCGAAGCGGCGATCACCGTGTCGGGTCCCGAGGGTCTTCTGACCCCGACCGAGTCGGTTCGCGAAGGGCGGATCGTCTCGCTGTCGTTCGATCCGATCGAAACCGAAGGGGTCTACGAGGTTCGGTATTCGGTGATCTCGGTCGACACCGACCCGGTGAGCGGCGGCTTTCAGTTCACCGTGCAGGAGGGTGCTCCCGCACCACTACCGGCCTCCAGTATCCCGATTCCCGACGAAGGAATCAGCGGGCTGACACTCGTTGCCGGCGCTGTGGCCGGCGGTGCCGTGGTGGCCATCGGTCTGCAGACGATGCGAAGAACCCGACGGTTGCGACAACTCACCTCCGGGGACGGCGTACCCTCAACCGGGTGAGTCGTACGTACTGGGTCGAGACCCTCGGCTGCCCCAAGAATCAGGTCGATTCCGACAAGCTGGTCGGGACGATGGTCGCCGACGGCCTCACCGCAGCCGACGGGCCAGACACCGCTGATGTTGTTGTGGTGAACACGTGCGCCTTCATCGAGAGCGCTCGGGAAGAGAGCGTCAACACAATTTTGGCGCTCACCGATGCGAAGGCCCCCGGCGCGGAAGTTGTCGTGACCGGCTGCATGGCCGAGCGGTACGGCGACGAACTCGCCGACGCTCTGCCCGAGGTGCAGCAGGTCAGCGGCTTCGGTACCCCGGTGTCGCTTGGCGCCACCCGGTCCGCAGGTTCGGCTGTTGTACCTGCGTTCGATCTCCTGAACCTGCCCCGCCCGGCATCGTCATCACCGTGGGCATACGTGAAGATTGCCGAGGGTTGTGATCGCAATTGCGGTTTCTGCGCCATTCCAAGTTTCCGAGGTAAGCAGCGGTCCCGGACCATCGACTCGATCGTGACCGAAGCGGAACAGACCGAGGCCCGTGAGATCGTTCTGGTGGCACAGGATCTGGCTGCCTTCGGTCGGGATCAAGGGGTGGGCGAACGTCAGATCGTCGAGTTGGTCGAAGCGGTTTCACAAAAGGTGGATTGGGTTCGGCTGCTGTACTTGTATCCGTCCGATCTCAACGACCGTCTGATCGACACCATTTGTGCCACCGGTGTTCCGTACTTCGACCTTTCCCTTCAACACGTCAGTCGACCGTTGGTTCGGCGAATGCGTCGCTGGGGGAGTGGCGAGATCTTCAGCGAACGAATCGAAGCCATCCGAGACCGGGAACCGAACGCGGCCTTCCGCTCCAATTTCATCGTCGGGTATCCGGGTGAGACCGAGGAGGATCATGATGCGCTGATTCGTTTCGTCGATGAGACCCGGCTCGACTGGTGCGGCTTCTTCTCCTATTCACCCGAGGAGGGCACGTACGCCTTCGATCTCGACGACCAGATACCCGAGGGGCTGGTCGCCGACCGACTCTCCGAGTTGACCGAACTGCAGGATCGGATCACCGCTGAACGCCAGGACGACCGAATCGGTGGCACCGAGATGGTGTTGGTCGACTCGCCAGGCGTGGCCCGCTCCGTTCGGGAGGCGCCCGAAATCGACGGCCTCATCTCGGTTCCCGAGGATCTCGAGGTTGGCCAGTTCCACAAGGTGGAGATCATCGATGCGGCGGGACCGGATTTGACGGCGAGGCCGACGTGACCACCCCCGTCTCTTCACCGCAGCAGAATGCGCTGCTCGGATCGTCCCGTTGGGCGTTGGCTGCGAATTCCCTCACCCTCGGTCGGTTGGTGCTGACTCCGGTCTTCGTACTGATGATCCTGCACCAGAACCCCTGGTGGCCCAGCTTTGTGATGGGCTGGTTCCTCGGTTTCACCGACTGGTACGACGGCAAACTGGCCCGGCACGCCGAACCCACCCGGTTCGGCGCATTCTGGGACCCACTGGCCGACAAGGCGGTGGTCCTCGGGGCCGGGTTCGCTCTGGTCGGGATCGGCCGGTGGTTCTGGCTCCCCATGGTGCTGATCACCATTCGCGAGGTAGGGCTCACCGTTTACCGCAGCTACTGGGCCCGCCGCAGTCTTGCGATCCCGGCCCGTACCTCGGCGAAGTACAAAACGTTTGTCCAGGGCCTGGCCATCTCCAGCGCTACTTTCCCACCCATCGAGAACAATGTCGCGTGGATCACCGATGTGCTGTTGTGGATCGCGGTTGCTTTCACCTTGTACACCGGAGCCCAGTACTTCCTCGACGGGCGCTCGGCGCTCAGCAATACGGGTTCCCGCTAACTTCGGACCCTCCCGCACACGGGTCGTACCTGATTTTCGACCGACGCCGACGCCATCTGAGGACCGGCGACCGCAGGTGGCACCGTCGGGTGGGATACGTGCCCTACGGTGACACGGGTGTACAACCACCTGCGCCTTTTCGCGGCTTTCATCGCTTTGCTCCTCGTTGCCTCGGCCTGCACCGGTGGCGGCTCCACGGCCGAATCTGATGACGGCGACGATGATGGGACCACCACCACGACCGAGGCGGTTGACGCCGACGGCGACGACGGTTCGCCCGACACCACCGACGCACCTCCAGCCGACGGCGAACTGCAGCCGGTGATCTGTCCCTTCCAAGAACCCGAGGGTGTCGAGGCCCAATGTAATCAAATCACTGTGCCCGAGAACTGGGACACCGGTGAAGGTTCGGTCACGTTGACCATCGGGGTGCTTCCCAGTCGCACCCCATCGGACAACGCCCCGATCGTCTATCTCGACGGCGGGCCCGGCGCCCATGCGCTCGACACCCTCTTTCTGCAGTACGGCGAGATTTGGGAAGGCCTCGCCGAGGACTACGACCTCGTCTTCTTTGACCAGCGGGGTACCGGCTTCTCCGAACCCAGCCTCCGGTGTCCGGAGCTCACCGACCTCACCCGTGAAGCCGAGGACGATCCCAGCCTCACACCGGAAGAACTGGAGCTCCGGACAAACGAGATTCTGGCCGACTGCGTCGAAGGATTCGCCGCCGCGGGAATCGACACGTCCCAGTACAACACGATCAACAATGCCCGCGATACCAACGCCATCCGCGAGGCGCTCGGGCTGGACGAATGGAATCTGCTGGGAATCAGCTACGGAACGAAGCTGGCGTTGGAGATCGTGCGCCAATTTCCTGACACCGTCCGGTCGTCGGTGATCGACAGTGTGTATCCCCCTCAGGTCGACTCGACCCGCGACGGATCCCAAACCTTTCTCGACAGCTTCGAACTGGTGTCGGCTGCGTGTGACGCCGAACCCGCCTGCGCCGCGCAGGGCAACCTGAAGGACCGAATGGTCGCAGCGGCTACCGAACTCGAGGAGTCTCCCCGCGAGGTGATCGTGACCGACTTCCTAACCGGCGAGAGCGACACCGTTCAGGTGAACGGTGATGCGCTGGTCGGACTGGTGGCCGGTGGGTTGTACTCGCCCTTCGCCTTCACCGACTGGCCCGAAATGCTCACCGATATCGAAGACGGGGGCACCACTGCGCTCGGCACCTACCTGTCATTGGATCGCACAAACGAACCCTTCCTCACCGCCGGAATGTTCCTGACCTTCCAATGCAACGAAGAGGTGCCGTTCGCCGATGCGGCCGAGGTCGAAGCCGCTGCGGTTGAGGACCCATTCGGCCTCTACGATTCCGCGTTCGAATCGGCCAGCCTCATCGAGACCTGTGAGGCTTACGGAGCCATCGAGCCCGACCCCGTGTTGAACGAACCCGTGACGAGTGACATTCCCACCCTCGTCCTAGCCGGAGAGTTTGACCCCGTGACGCCACCTTCGTGGAGTGAGCTGGCCGCCGAGACCCTCCCGAACTCGCAGTACGTTCTTCTGACCGGGGAATCACACGGTGTGTCGGGGAGCCCCTGTGGCAGAACCCTGATTCGAGAGTTCCTCGATGACCCGGAAGGCGAGGTCGACACCGATTGCGCCGATGACGGAGCCGCAGCGTTCGTGTCCTCCGAGGTGGTGGTCGAAGTGGAACCCACCGTGGTGAGCTTCTCGGTCGAACCCGAGACCACCGTGATTCAGCCGGTCGGATGGGACAACACCAACGTCGGTGGCGTGTTCGATTCCCGACGGTCCAGTTCGTTGCTCGACGTGGCCGAACTGCTGCAGCTTTCCGGCCCCGAGCAGATAGCCGACGAGATCGAGAGATTCCTGAACTCACAGGTGTCGGTTCAGTTCGGTGAACCCTCCGACTCGGACCTGGGCGATGGGGACTGGACCTTCCGGACCGCCGACAACGGCCGTATCGCCGTCGACTTCTATCAGCGAGGCGGAGGCCAGGAGACCGACGTCGTGGTGCTGATCGCCAACACGGCCGAACTGGAAGCCCTACGGGAGCAGCTGCTCGAACCCGCCGTTGAAGGGTTCCGTTCCTAGAGGTCTGACCCAACCGGATGGACCCGGACCCACTTGTGGGTCTGGCTCCATCCGGCGAACTCGGGCCCGCGGTGTTCGTTGGGGCAAGATAGGGCGGTGAAGGTCGAGATCGTCGCCATTGGAACCGAACTGCTGCTGGGACAGATCGTCGATACGAACAGTTCGTGGATCGGCGGCGAGTTGGCGGCCGCCGGTCTGGACAGCCACTTCCAAACCAAGGTCGGTGACAATCCGAATCGAATGCGTGAGTCCCTGGAACTTGCGCTGAGTCGAAGCGACGCCGTCATCTGCTGCGGCGGACTCGGCCCAACCCAGGATGACCTCACCCGTCAGGTCCTTGCCGATGTGATGGGGGTTGAACTCGAATATCGCGACGACCTCGCCGAGAAGATCGAGGCCATGTTCACCAGTCGCGGTCGCACGATGCCCCGCAACAACATGTCCCAAGCGATGGTTCCCGTCGGCGCCTCGCCGATTCCCCAACAACCCGGCACTGCGCCCGGGCTGATCTGCCCGCTCACTTACAACGGCGAGGAACGCGTCATCTACGCAGTGCCGGGCGTGCCCTACGAGATGAAGGAGATGGTTCTGGGGACGATCGTGCCCGACCTGCGGAAACGCTCGGGGGAGACCGGTGTGATCGCCAGTCGGGTGATGCGCACCTGGGGCCACAGCGAATCGGGTCTGGCGGAGGTCCTTGCCGATCGAATCGACGAACTCGACCAGATCGGAAATCCAACCCTCGCCTTCCTGGCGAGCGGAGTCGAGGGCCTCAAAGTGCGGATCACGGCCAAGGCCGCCGACGATACGGCGGTTCAGGAGATTCTCGATGCAGAACAGCGGATACTTCAGCCGCTGATCGGACGTTGGACCTTCGGATACGACGACGACAACATGGAGACGGTCGTGGTTCGGGCCCTGAAGGCCCAGGGTCGAACCCTGGCGGTGGCCGAGTCGCTGACGGGCGGGTACCTGTCGGGCCGGATCTGTCAGGTGGCCGGGGTCAGCGAGATCTACCGCGGTGGGATCGTGGCCTATGACCCTCGGGTCAAACACGATGTGCTGGGTGTACCCGAAGGCCCGGTCGTGACCGAGGAAGCTGCGGCCGCAATGGCTGAGGGCGTCTGTCGGCTCCTGGGTACCGATGTCGGCTTGGCCACCACCGGGGTCGCCGGCCCCGACGAAGCCGAAGGCAAGCCGGTTGGCACGGTGTGTATGGCGGTCAGCCTGATGATGGGGGAGGGCGACGATGCCGAGCGCTACACCCGGACGGCCACCGTCCGGCTGCCAGGAGATCGCGAACGCATCCGACAATTCAGCACCATCACCATTCTGGACATGCTTCGCAAGATGCTTGGGGGGTAGGCGGCCTGTGCTGGCCCCTCCGGGGGCCGTTCCATCGCCACGGAGGCGCAGCCTCCGGGCATTCCACAATGCGCTCCATCAGACTTACCGGTCCAAACAATCCAGCCCTCACACACTCCGTAGAGGAAGAACGCGCTCGGACCTCCCGGAGGGGTGAGCGCGTTGCTGTGTGAAACCGAGAAGCGACACGAGCGGTTAGTGTCGCGCCGGAGGCTCGGCCTCCGTGGCCAAGAACGGCCCCCGGAGGGAA
>CALGOA010000006.1 GCA_937958015.1 uncultured Acidimicrobiales bacterium
CTTCATCTGCGGTGCGGAAGCGATACCCCTCGGCAAGTTCGGGTTGCTCGATGTGATCGAGTTCCCGCTCGTTCATTTGTGTCCACTCGCCTTCGTCGCCTACCGAATCGGGATCGGTCTCGTACCCGCGGGCGGCCCATCGCTCTATTGCGACCCGGTCGGGTTCGCAGGGCAGCACCAATCGATCGACGTGTCCAGCGATCGACTCGCACCAGTCGACTACCTCATCGATCAGGTCGGGTCGATCGGGGTGCACCAGATACATCAGGTAGGCGTCGGTGACATCTACGACCGATCCATCGCTCCTGGTGACCTGTCGGGGCAGCTGGATCCAGGCCCATGCATCCAACTCGTCGCCGTTGAACCACAGTTCACGACGCCAGGCATGACCGTCGTTGGCGTGACCCTTTCCCCAGTTCCATGCCAGTTCGCCATAGGAGGTGTCGGCGTTGATCAGATCCAGCCGTTGGGCCATGACCCGTTGCGCCAGTCCCTGCATGAGCACAATGTCTTCGGCGCTGACGGTTGCGGTCACAGCCCGTCACCCTTGCATGGGTTTCGGAACGTGTCGAACGAGTTTCGAGTCCGGGGTGCTGCGCCCATCTGTCGTTCGGAAACTACAAATCGCTGATCTTGCGTTCGGGGAGCACGCTGGTTGTGGTGGCGGAACGATTTTTTGGGGGGTTGGGGAGGATGAGGCCGAGGGCGATCAGGGCCGCGCCCAACCAGATGAGGTTCAGGCGTGGCGTCTGGTTGATTCGGTACTCGGCCTGACCGTCGCTGCCATCGGACAGGATGATCTGGGTTTCACCTAGCAAGGAGCGACTCGTTGCGGCTTCGGCGGTGGGGATGTTCCGCAGTCGGTGGGCCACCAGTCTCGGGTGGAGCAGTTCACCGTCAACCTCGATCGATGCGACTGCGGACTCGGTGACTCGACCGCGCTCCAGTTCGATCCCTCGATGAACGAGGGCCACACCATCGACGGTGATCTCGGAGTCTTTGAACAGGATCACCTGCGACGATGTCGCTGCAATCGTGCCGGCGATTCCCACCAGCGCTACGCCGACCCCAACGTGGGCCAACCAACCCCGCCGACCGAGCCGGAACGCATCGACCGCTGACCCAGCCACGGCGCCGCCGGCGGCGGCGAGCATGAGCCCAAAGGGCGCGGCTCCGATGGGTGTGAGGACGATGCCAACACCGGCGCCGACCCCGGCGGCGATGAACCGTCGGTCGGCCCGAACCGCGATCAGTGACGCAGCGATCACCAGCGGCCACAACACCCGCGTGAAGAAGACCCCGGCAATGTCAACCGTCTCACCCCCGAAGGCTGACTCAATCGCCGGTTCGTACGTTCCGACCGCAACCAGACCCACGGCGAGAAGAAGGACCGATGCGGCGAGTCGTCGATCGGTCCAACGCGCCTGGGCCCTGGAACCCGCCGACAGCGTCGTCGGCTGAAGTCCGAGCCATGCGAGAACACCTGTCCACCCGGCCGCAACGACGAGCAGTCCAGCCCGCAGTCCCGGACGGTCGGCAAAGGAATGGACCGAGCCGGTGAGACCGGCTCTCGTGAGCGTCGTTGCCCACACGGCGGCGAGGCCGGGTAGAAGAAAGGCAGCGCGTGAAAGCGGCGAGCCATCGTTAGGTCGCAGATGCAACGTTGTGGCCGAAGCAAGCCATGCCACGAGGCCGGCTGCCTCGATAGGATCCCAGGCCCAGAACCCACCCCAGCCAAGTTCGGCATGGGCCCAGGCGGCGCCGGTAGCGAGACCGGCGGTGAGTAGTGCCAGCGACACTCCCGTAGCCCGCCGAACCGCACGATGGGAGGCGCCACCCAGCACCATGAGTCCCGGGGCGAGCACTCCGACCAGACCCAGATACAAGATGGGCGGATGCCACACCATCGCCGGGTGTTCCAAAACCGGTTGCAAACCGAGGCCCCCTACCGCCGGCGCATCGAGGCGGACGAAAGGATCAGCAGCGACGAGGACCACGACCCCGTACGCCGCCGTGAGCGCGGTCAGCGGTCTCGCCTCCCCACCGGCCCTGCGCACCAGCACGGCGACCGCCCCCACCAGCGAGGTGAAGAGTAGGAGCGACCCCTCCGCACCACCCCACAACCCCGCCATTCGCACCGGCCAGGACAGATCGGGTCGGGTCGTGCTCACGACGTAGGCGTTCGCCCAGTCCTCGGTGGCGAATCGCCAGAACAACACCCCGACCGACGCACCGAACGCCGCTGCCATCGCCGCGGTCAGAACCGGACGGGCCCGGATGGTAGCGACGACGCCCAGTGCGATCCCAAGGAGGAGCAACGCTGTTCCAAGGGTCATGGCAGTGAGATCACCTACTCACGCGAGCGGGATGATCGACTCGATTCCCTCGTACCGGGCGAGATCGCGGCTGTGCACCGTTGCGGCCGACATCGCCTCGCGCCACACCGCCATATGTGGGGCCACGAAGTGGGCCTCCAGTGCGGCGACCGACTCCCATTTCTCGAAGATGCGCATCGTGCCGGGTTCACCGATGACCTCGGAGAACTCGTATTCGATGCAGCCGTCCTCCTCTCGGGTCGCCGCCATCATCGCCAATGCTGCGTCGTGGATCTTCGCCACGTCATCCGGGTTCATCTTCACCGTTCCAGAGAGAATCAACATCCCAACAGCCTTTCATACAAGTCAGCCGACGAGGCACTCCGCACCTGGCGGCATCGTCAGGAAGGAGGTTCGTGACCGCCCCGTTTGCGCTTCAGGAGTTCGTTGACGGTGGCGGCATCGCTGCCCGGTCGGGAAGGCGGGCGCGGCGCCCTAGGGGCCGATGGTGGAGATGCTCCCGGTCGAGGCGAGTTGGTGGATCCCGAACCTGCTGATGGGGAAACGGGTCGAGTGGGGTCCACCGGGGTGTTTGGTTTCATGGGCGGGCGAATCGGCGCAACTCCGCCCTGCCCCGGCGGTGACGAGTCCGACTTCTTGTTCTTCGGTTCGCGGCTCAGCGGATCCAATTCGCCGAACTTGGGAAGTCGACTCTGCAACTTTGAGACCGTGCCCTGTGCTTTGTCTGCACCGACCGCAAGAACGCCTCGACGGAAGGCCAACCGACTCACGGCAACCGCCACGGGCCAGAGCAACACCGCAGCCCACAGGAACCACTTGGTCAGGTCGACACGACGGCTGCCGGCGACGGTGTTGATGGGATCGAAGACTTCGTCGAGGGCGGGCTCGAAGCGGCCTCCGGTGATCTGAGCGACCCGTCGCAACGTGTCGTCGCCAAGGGGTCGGGGCGCGTACTCGGCCGGGTACGACCGACTCGTCAGGCCGATGCCGCTCCAGACCGACTCGCCGCCGCTGCTCACGACGGCGCCAACGGCATAGGTGCCAGCCTCGTCGATCGGGATGGTGGCTGCGAACGTGGAGCCGTCGATCCGCTCCAGTGGAACATCGATGCCCTCACCGTCGGGGCTGGACAGGCGTACGGTTGCCTGTGCGTCGTCATCCCACGGTGTTACACCCTCGACCCGGAGGGACAGTTGATCGCCCTCGATCGTCGCTTGTACACCGCCGCCATCGCCACTGGTCGGGAAGGTGTCCTTCACCACACCGGCCCAGAAGTTGGGGGCGTCTTCCCAGCCGGCCCAGGCGGCACCCCATCGTTCGCCGCTGTCGGAGGCCCACGTGCTGACCCGACCGAGCCCCACCTGCCAACTGGTCAGCAGCGGATCCTGATCGGGTCCGATGCGCAGGTCCACCCGAGCGGTGGGTTTCGCCGTGGTGGCGATGTAGCCGGCCAGTGGGGGAGAGGTCTGCAGGTTGCGAACCGTCGGCGAATTGGAGGTAACCGTTGGGAGGAAGTTGCCCTCATTGATGAAGTCACGGGATGCCAGGATCGCTTCCTGCACGATCAGATCCGGAATCTGGCTGAGGTCTCGACCGGGATAGAAACGGCCCCCGCCGGCGATGGCGATCGCCTCGAGGTCCCGAGCGGCCCCTTCGCCCGTGGCCACCACCGACACGGTGATGCCCTCGTTGAAGAGGGCCTCAGCGTCGTCTCGTAGCTGGTCCAGGTTCGACTGTTCGGTGAACCCATCGGAGAAGAAGATGATGTGTTTCAGGTTCGCCTGCGAGTCACGAAGTTGTTCGGCCGCAGTGCGCAGGGTGTTCTCGACGTTCGTTGGACCGTCGGGTTCGAGTTGGGAGAGACCGTCGTCGATCACGTCCTGGCTGGGGCGGGTCTGTAGATCGATCACCCATTCGGACCGGTTGTTGACGCTGAGCACACCGACCTCGTCGGTTGCGCCCAGGGCGTTGATCGCCCGCGCCGCAGCGTTCTGAGCGATGCTGGTCTTCTTGACGCCGCCGTCGAGCTGATTCTCGCCGCCGAGTCCGTTGTTCTCCCCGCCCTCAGCGCAGTGGCAGGCACCCATGGAGCCGGACGTATCGATCGCCAGAACCTCGGCGACGGTCTGCCGACGGAGGGGATCGAGAATCTCGCTCACGACGGGGAGAATCTCCTCGAGCGGATGATCGCGATAGCCGCCGAGGGCATAACTATGGCTGCCGCCGACGACGACCATCCCTCGGCCCAGATCGCGCACGGCGGCGGTGAGGGCCTGAACCGTCGGTTCAGCGAGGTCCCGAGCGTCCACGTTGACGAGCACCACGGAGGCGTACTGCACCAGTTCATCGACTGCAGGTATCGCATCGACCGGGACCGAGTCGACCAACAGACCACCGGCCCGCATGGCATCTCGAAGTTCGCTGGCATCGTTGTTGCCGCCACCATCGACGATCAATACCTTGGCGGCACCGGCGACCGGCACGGCGGCGAAGCCCCGGTTGTTCTGTTGGACGGCGTCGGCCAGGCCGAACACTTCGGCGGTGTAGCGGAGCACGCCACTGGCGTCGGCGGTGTCGGTAAATGTGACCGCATTCGAACCCGGCTGCAGCTCGACGTCCTGGGTGCCGACCACGACGCCGTCGCGGGTCAGTTCGACCCGAGCCGGCGTGGTGGCCGGTGACTCGATACGAACCGTGACGTCCAGTGCGTCGCCGTCCCGGGCGACCGGGGGAACGTCGATTCCGGCGATAGCCAGGTCGGTGCCCCGGGGTGGGTCGACGATGAACACGTCGACGGGAACGTTTTCTGCAGCCAACCGTTCCGCTTCGTCGATCACATTGCCGGTGGTGGCTCGACCGTCGCTGACGAGCACCAGGCGTTTCCGTGCCTCGCCCGGAGCAGCGGCCGCGCCCAATCGTAGGGCGGCTGCGAGGTCGGTCCCGGTGGCATCGATCTGCACCGACAGTCCCTGGAAGTTCGGGTCGTCGTCAACAAGTGTTTCGAGCCGGGCGTCCTTTCCGAACGCCACCACACCCGCAAGGTCATCGCTCGGGCGACTGGCGAGTGCGGTCCCGACCGTGTTTGCGGCCTCGCTTCGGCCAGCCGGACCCAGCGAGTCGGAGGCATCCAACAGGAAGACGGCTCCGACGGTGTCGGTCGTTCGGTTGAACCCAGGCGACAACAGGACGGCGATGAGCGCAGCGGCAACTGCGATCCGCATGCCGGTGGCCACCTTCCATTGACCCTGCGATACGCCAAGGCGTCGGCGGGCCAGTAACCATTCGACCATGAGGAGTGCGAGCAGGAGCAGTACCACCGGCCAGAGCCGTGCGATCTCGCCTTGAACGACGTTGGGGCCCTCGCCACCCTCGGGGACCTCGAACGGCAGGTCGGGAGCGGGAGCGATCGTGGCTTCGGTTGGATCGGCGTTCACCGCCACGAGGATCGGAACCCGTCCGTCCTGTTCGACTGTCCAGAAGCCGATCTGGTTGGCGGCGGGCGGAGCGGAACCGGCGGGGACTTCGAAGTCGGCCCCGGCCGGTGTGCCGATCTGGGCGGGGATGCGGGGATCGATGGGAAGGTCCGCCCCCAGTGCTACCCGGGCGGGCGGGATGGCGGCACTGGCAAGGTCGGACAGAACCCTCTGGGTCAGGATGGGGAAGCTGACCTGTAGCGGGAAGTTGCTCTCGGCGTTGGCGAAGCTCTGGTAGATGACCGGGGCGTCGAGCGTGGGGGTGAGCGCGAGCAGGGGAGCGCCGGCGGCACCCAGGATCACCTGAGATTCGTCGGACACCTCGATCGTCTGGGACCGGGCGAAGAGAACCTCGGAAAGGTCGAGACCGCTGACCAGACCAACCTCGGACCGAATGAGTGTGAGCGAGGGTCGGTCGGTCTCGCCGGTCACCTCGACGACACCCGGAATGCCGTTCGGCGGCACGATCGCCCAGGTGGGCAACGGGAGTTCGTCGGGAAGGGCGATCCGATGCGCAATCAGGACGTCGGCCTCGGCCGGGGCCGGTTCGCTGAAGTCGTCGGCCTTGGTGACGGTGACGCCGGGGACGACCGAGAGCGCGGCCTCGAGGAACGGGTCATCGTTGCCAACCCACCACACATCGATCTCGGGCGAACGCGACACGGTGGCGACCGCCCGGTTGTCCGGTGCGTACGCATCCTCTGGTTCGAGGAACGCCTCGATCATCTCGCCGTCAGGAAGGTTGAGGCTGATGTTCTCGATCTCGCCGGAGTCCAGGTTTATCGCCTGGCTCACTACGGTGCGCCCGTCGACGTCGATCCGCACGGTTTGGCCGGCCTCGGGTCCGCCATAGTGCCGGATGCTCACCCGGGCGACGAGGCCGCCGGGAGCTGGTTCAACCGTCAACTGACTGATGCCCCGGTTGGCGCTGTCGGATCCGATTCGTTCGTAGCGGGTGCCCGGTGGTGCCAGCCGAAGGTCGGCGGAGCTGACGCCTCCGTCGCTGATCAGGACCACGCGGCTGGGGCGGTCGCCGGTATCGAGACCAGCAGCGAGCGCGAAGGCGCCGGAGAAGTCACCTTCTCCGGGGAATGGCTCGATTCGGCCAAGAGCGTCGCTGAAAACTGTGGAGTCCGACGACCTGCTCACGATGGCGCGGGCCCGATCGCCAGCGACGACGAGGGACGCTTCGCCGTCGGAAGGTAACTGGGATCTCAGTTCCCGGGCGCGATCGCGCGCATCTTCGATTCGGTCCGGGCTGCCGTCGGTCGAGAGCATCGAACCGGACGCGTCGATCACGAAGATGGTGTGTTCCGCCAGCGGTTCCTCGGTGAACTGGACCGGCCGCGCGGCGAGGACGGCGAGAAGCAGCGCGGCGAGGACCTGCGCCGCAAGTAGCCAACTGGGGGTGAGACGTTGCCAGGGCTTCGCTGACGAGACCGGCTTGTTGACCTTGCGCCACAGGAACAACGCCGACACGGTCTGCTGGATCCGCCGGGGTCGCAGGATGTGCAAGGCGATGATCGGGAGAGCGAGCAGGCCAAGGAACAATCCGGCCGGATTAGAGAAACCCCATCCGCCGAAGTTCATCGAAGAATCCCTTCGCTGCGCCATGCCGAAAGCAGGACGTCCTCCAACGGTTCATCGGTAAAGACGCGGGCATAACCGCCGCCGGTGGCCCGAACTCGACTGGCGACTTCGTCGATCCACGCCGTTGCCATCGTGGCGTAGTCGTCGATCACCTTGGCCGACAGCGACACCTCAACGCGGGCACCCGATTCGGCATCGACCAGTTCGAGGTCGCCGGCGATATCGGGCCGGATGTCCCCTGGATCAAGGATCTGAATCACGGCCAGGTCGCCCCGACGGGCCGGGAGGCGGCGAACACCCTGTTCCCATTCGATCGTCAGAAGGTCGCTGAGGACGAGCGTCAACCCGGGGGGTCCCGGTTGGCTGAGAAGCCGGGTGACAGCGGAGGCAAACGGACTCTCGCCTCCGGCCTCGAGCTTCTCAAGGGTCGAGAACAGCTGGCCTATGGCAGAGCGGCCCAGAAGCCGAGGTGCGGCGGCTACATCGGGGAACGTGTGCACGGTGACGACGTCTCGTCGGGTAAGGGAGACAAAGCCGATGGCCGCGGCCAGTTGTTTGGCGCGGTGGAGTTTTTCGCCTTCCATGGACGCACTGGTGTCGATGAGGATTCGCACGGTGACGTCGTCCTCGGCCTCGAACAACTTCAGCAGCAGCTTGTCGAGACGGGCATACGCAAACTGATCGATCCGGCGCAGATCATCGCCCGGGGTGTACTCGCGATAGTCGGCGAAGTCGAGCGAGGTTCCGTGGCGCGGCGACCGGTGATCGCCGGTCAGGCCGCCTGCGAGGCGACGCCGCGTACCCAACTGGATGCGTTCCAGCCGGGCCACCAACCGCGGATCCAAGAGCTCAGGCATGTATTTCCTGCCTTCGCTCGCCTTGTGCGTTGCGTGGCGAACGCTTTTGAGATTCTTGTCGTTGGCGGGGCTCGGTGTTCGCTGCAGGCGAAATCATGGCGCCCCTCGGACGCCGGACCCGGCGGGGGCGACGGCGGCCAGCACCGACGTGACCAATGTGTCCGCTGTGACGCCGTCGGCGGTTGCCTCGTACCCCAGAACCAGACGGTGTCGAAGGGCGCCGGGGGCGACCGCCTGGATGTCCTCGACACTGACGTTGGGTCGCCCGTCGATGAGAGCGTTGGCCTTGCCGCTCAGGATCAGCGACTGGACACCACGGGGAGACGCGCCGAAGCGGACGTAGTTTCGAACATCGCCGGGAGCTGTCGTCTGATCGGGGTGGCTGGCGACGACCAGGTCGACCGCGTAACGGGTGACGTGTTCGGGCACTGGAACCTGGCGGGTGAGGGCGATCATCTGCCGCAAGGTCTCGCTGTCGCAGACGGCGGAGGCTTCGGCGGTGTGGGAGCCAGTGGTGCGTTCGACGACGGCCACCAGATCCTCAGCGGACGGGAAGGGCACCAGCACCTTTGTGAGGAACCGATCGAGTTGTGCTTCGGGCAGTGGGTAGGTGCCGTCCATCTCGACGGGGTTCTGGGTTGCCATCACCAGGAAGGGTCGGGGGAGCGGACGGGTTTCGCCGGCGACGGTGACAGCCCGCTCCTGCATCGCTTCGAGCATCGCCGACTGGGTCTTTGGCGTGGCTCGGTTGATCTCGTCGGCCAAAACCAGGTTTGCGTTGATGGGGCCACTTCGGAACTGGAACTCTCGAGCGCCGTCCTCGGTCTGGTGCAGGACCTGGGTGCCGGTGATGTCGGCGGGCATCAGGTCGGGGGTGAACTGAATTCGACTCCACGGCATATCCATCGAGTCGGCCAGAGTCTTCAACAGCATTGTCTTACCCAGCCCGGGGACACCTTCGAGGAGCACATGACCCTCGGCGAGAAGGGCCAGCAACACGCTTCGAACCAGGCCCGTCTGGCCCACGATGACGGTGCCGATCTCGGCTCGGATCCGCTCGACCGTCGCCGAGACATCGGAAGGGGTCATGCTTGGTTGGTTCATCGAGAGCTCCTAAAGCTGGGACAGTTGGTCGAAGTAGCTGCCAACGAGCTGTTGCTGGCTGGGTGGAAGTTGACCGCGTTCGACGGCGTCGGTGGCGCGGTTGGTGTATTCGCCGACGACACCGGACACCGGAACCTGAGAAGTGCCGCCCCGGGTGGGTCCATCAACTTCGTCGATGACCTCGCCCGGCTGATCACCGGTGAGGGAGCCACCGAGGCTCAGCGGATCGCCAGCTTCCAACGCGTTCGGATCCACGATCGTGCCGCCGCGGTTGTTGCCGTCGACATCGGGTTGGTCGGTTCCACCGGGAGTGCCAACGCCGCCCTGGCCGGCGCCGCTACCTCCGGCTGCGCCGCCAACATTGCCCTGGGCGCCGTCACCACCACCCTGGCCGCCGGAACCTTCTCCACCGCCCTGGCCCTCGCCGCCGCCTTCACCGTTTCCGGCGCCTTCGCCCTGACCTTGACCTTGGCCCTCACCTTCTCCTTCGCCCTCACCTTGCCCCTCGCCCTGGCCTTCGCCTTCACCCTGCCCCTGGCCCGCGGCTTGGGCTCGATCCCGAAGATCGCGAAGTTGCTGGCGCGCTTCACCGGCTGCGAGCTGCCCTGCGACTCCATCGGCGTTGGCCTGCTGAGCCTGTGCGGCCTCACCCAGGGCGGCCTGGGCGGCTGCCAGATTGCCCTCTCGAATCTGTTCGGCCGCTTCCCGTAGCTGTTCGGCCGTGGCAGGATCGCCGGCCTCCAGCGACTCCGCCAGATCGTCCAGACGTTCGGCCAGATCCTCCAGCTCCTGCTGGTCCAGCTCGGGTATCGCTGCTGCCGCAGCGGCCAGCTGTTCGGCGGCCGTATCGCCGGTGCGTTCACCGGCCAGCGGTTCGTTGTCGAGTTCCCGCTCGAGACCTTCGGCTGCAGCGCGTTCGGCCGCAAAATTTGGCGACCGTTCGCCGAGGTCCTCTTCAGCCTCGGCCAGCAGTTCGTCGATCTCCTCGAAGGTCTGGGCCGACCCCAGCTGCTCGGCAAGGTCGGCCAGTTTGGCCGCCAGCTCAGCCTCAGCGGGATCGTCGAGCTCCTCGGCTTCTTCGATCAGTTCCTTGGCCAACTCTTCTGCGACCTCGTTGGCCCGGGCTCGCTCGGCCCGCACCTCGTCCTGAGGATTGGTGACCAGACCCATGATCAACGCCGCAGCTCCAATTGCAGCAGCGATCGCCCAACGACCCCGAAGCTGGGGGAGAGGTGCGGCAGCCTTCGGCGAGGACGATTTGGCCAGCTCGGTGGCCCGACTCTTGATGCCCCGACCGAAGTCGTTGTCGAGATCGGAGAACTCGACCGCAGCACCAAACGCATCATCGGTCGAGAGGCCCCGGTCGGCTGCTCGGGCCGCTCGGAGGGTTGTCAGCGGTCGCAAGGCGGCAACCGCCAGGACGGCGAGCATGGTGCCGCCGACGATGACCAGGGCGGCGGGTTCGAACCAACCCCACGGGATCAACCATCCGGCGAGGACAAGGACGAGGGCTACTCCAACGACGACCGGTGCCACCCAGCCGGCGAACGCCCACGCCCACACCAGCCGGAGTCGTCGGGTCATTGCATTGAGGAAGTTATTCATCAGTCGATTTCTCCCTGTGGCAGTCGGAGCTTTCGTAGAGCAAGGAAGACCCAGAAACCGACGAACGACGCCTGGGCGGCTAACGAAAGAAGGAAACGAGGGAACCCTGAGGAGTTGACGAACCCATCGTCGAATCCGTCAAAGTTTCGATCGGGTCGAAGGAGCTCTTCCTTGATCGAACTGAACGGGCCTCGACTATCGAAGTTGCGGCCGAGTTCCCCGGCGGCGTCTGCCACCCCAACGAAGGGATTCCAGTAGAGCGGCCAGGTGCTGGTCTCGTTGAAGTCGCCGTTCAGAGATTGAAAGATCTCGATGACTACGACTGCGAGGAGTGGCCCGATCGTGGCTCCAACGACCAGCACGTATGCGACGAGCGTGGCGGTTTGGGTTCTCCGGAACACCGCAGAACACGCCACCCCCAATGTTGCGTACAGGACTCCGGTGACCAGCGTGACGAGGAATCCCATCGAGATCCGGAAGAGGCTCACCCCGCCCTGCAGGTAGGGGATCGCCAGCAATGGCGCCGACGCGATGAGGAGTAGCAGCACGAACGCACTTGACGCCGCTACCTTCCCGAAGAAGATGCTGCCTCGACTCATCAGGGTTATCTGCAGCGGAATCAGGGTTTGCCGGTCCCGCTCGCCCGAGATCGCAGATGCGGATATCCCCGGGATGATCAGCAGTAACAATCCCAACTCGGCGAACAACACGACCTCGAACATGATGGCGCCGATGCCTGCGCTGAGGTTCTGAAGCGGATCGCGAAACTGATTGTCCTGATCCCACGCCAGGTAGACCAAGTACAAGACGGCTGTGAGGCTCACGAGCAACAGGGTGAGAACCATCACCGACTTGGCGGATCGACTGCGTTGCCGCAGTTCCCGATCCAAAACGGGGTTCATGTTCTGGAACAGGGCGGAGACGGCGCTCATTGCACAATCCCCTGAGTGATCTGAAGGAACAGCCCCTCAAGATCGGTTGAGACCTCGGCAAACTCGACCACGTCGCGCTGGTCATCAACGACCAACCGTTTGAGCAGGGCGGCCTGTTCGATCGTGTCGGCCACCGGGAACTCCTCGACGCTGCCGTCGGCGAAGGTCACCCTCACTCGACGCCCATCGCCCAGCTGATCGAGGATCGACTGCGGTGATCCCGAGGCAAGCAGGTTTCCCGCCTCGATCACTGCGATGTCGGTACACATCTGTTGCAACTCGGCCAGGATGTGGGAGCTGATGAGAATGGTCTTGCCCATGTCCTGCAGAGCGATCAACAACTCCCGGAACTCGATACGGGCCCGGGGATCGAGGCCGCTGGCCGGTTCGTCGAGAATCAGCAGATCAGGATCGTGGACCATCGATCGGGCCAGCGAAAGCCGTTGTTTCATGCCGCGACTGAGACGGTCGACCGAGGCGGTGGCCTTCACGTCGAGGTCGACCAGCTGCAGCAACCCATCGACCAGCTCGGGCCACTCGCTACGGGGAACCTTGTAGGCAGCAGCATGGAACTGAAGGTACTCGCTCACTGTGAGGCGGTCATAGACGCCCATCACGTCGGGCATGTACCCCATCCGCCGCCGCACCGACTTGGGGTCAGCGATCGGATCGAATCCACAGACGCGGGCAGTGCCGCTGGTTGGACGCAGTAGCGTCGCCAGGATCGCAAAGGCGGTTGACTTCCCAGCGCCGTTGGGGCCGATGATGCCAAAGATGCTGCCGCGTGGAACATCCAATGTGAACTGATTCAGCGCAGTCAGCGTTCCGTATTGCTTGGTAAGGCCGCGAGCCTGAATAATCGCATCCGAGGGATCGAAGTGAGTGTTCTCCTCTGGCACGCCCGCGTCCAGAACCGCGATGTCGCCGACTTGAGGCGGGGGACTGTCGATCAGATGAGGAGCTGGCTGCTGAGGCTGATAGCCGTTCTGGCCGGAAGGCGGTGGCAGGTTGGTCATGATCGGCTCGCTAGCTCTTCGGCAGTAGCGCTTCGCAGCACCGGAACCTGGAATCGACCGAAGCCCCGGTAACCGGCCCGAATATGGGCCTGGCCTGACGTGACTTCGTCATCGTTGAGGACGATTAGGTCATCGACGATTCGTTCGCTAGCCGGCTTCCAGTCCGTTCCATTCCAGATGTCGATGCCGGCGATCTCGTCGGAGAGGTCCAGTACGTACGAGCCGGCTGGATCAGCGTCGCCGGGCAACGTAATCAACATCTCACTTGGGAATTCAGCAAAGTCGTTTTGGTTGACCCCACGGTCGTTGAGCTCGATATCCCAGAGCCGGAGGAGTTCGGTGGCAGCCTCGCCGTATGCCACCGCAGGGTCGGCGTTGACGCCGATCGACTGCAGGGTAAGGAAACCCGTGCGGCCTCGGTCGATGGATTCGCCGTCGTCGGTGAGGACGGGAGCCGATGGATCGCGGCTCCAACCCAGCGCCATCACCCGTCCGCTGGAGCGGGACTCGGGGTACCGGGCAACAAAGCCAGCGAGCGCTCCGGCGTTCACCGCGCCCTCGTCCTGATTTCGCTCGCCGAACGGGTCAAAGAAGTTCTGATTCATCCGGGTGTAGAGCGAGTCCTCGGCCAACGGCACGGTGGCGAACCGTTCGTCGAGTGCAAACTCGGCGGTTTCACCGGGAGCCATCGCCCCGATCAACTGGACGGCGTTTCCGGCCACGACCCGCACGTCCTCCAGGATCAGGTCGCTTGTGTTAGTGACGGTTCCCGTCAACGAACGGTCGGTGATCTCGGCGTTGATGAGGAGTGTCGACGTGGCGGGCGCTCCCGAGATTCGTTCCACGGTGATCTGCGAGGCCTCGCCCGGGTTCAGGTCGACGCCGAGCGAGTTGGCATTGGTGATCTGTTGCTCGCCCAGCCCGAACTCGCCGAAATGATGGTTGGGACTGCTGGCGGCCCTGAAGCCGTCGGTCGTCGACAGGCCGACGAAACCTCCGTTCGCCGAGGCGACGAGGACATTCGAGCGCTCGATCCTGAGGCCATCGATATCGGCGACGATCGTGGCGTGGGCGAGGTCGATATTCGATCGTTGGGCTTGGCCCACCACCCACACCGCGGCGACGGCAAAGAATGCGAGGCCGGGAATGGCGATCCACGTAAACGGCTGGCGCTCCGTGCGGCGCAGCCCCAGGAACAGGATCGGACCCACCACCAGGATGTACAAACCGATCAGGCCCATCAGTGCGGAAATGCCGGGTACAGAGATTCCGGCGTCGTTGACAAGGGTGCGGCCGAGCGCCCCGGGGTCGATCTGTTGACCGAATTCTTCGATGCGAACACCCATCGTTGCGCCGAACATGCCGTCGACGTTTCCGCGGCGAAGATCGCCATCGGTGAACCGCACGTTGCCCAGACCGTAGGGTTGGTTGGCCTGAGAGCTAACAAGGTTGAGCCCGGCCACCTCGGTTCCGGCACCTGCATCGATCAGAAGGGAACCGCCCCTGGCGGTCCAGGCCCGCATCGCGTCGGATGCTGAGGGGCTGAGGGCGGCGAAGTCGTCGGCAGACCCGGCGATCGTGTCGAACATATCGAGCGCTCGAGCATCGGCTTGAAAAGCGAGCTCGGGTATCGGGTGGATACGAGCGGTTCGCCCGCCCGTCGCGGCCGGAGCGTTGTTCGGCAGCCCAACCGAACTCAGGTTTGGCAAGAGTCCCACCAGTTCGGCCTCTCGGTCCTCGACCAGACGGGGCCGGTAGATTTCATCGCCGTCATCACTGTCGACGGCCACGACCAGATTGCCACCCCACTGCAGCGTCTCGGTCACCACGATCAGCTGCTTGGTTGCCCCACCGGCGATCTCAAACTCCTGGCGAGCCGTCTCCCGACCCTCGATTCGAACGATGATCGAACCGCGGGTGGCTTTGGTGGCGGTGATCTCGACGACCAGCGCAACCGGCTCGCCTGGGGTATAGCGGTCTCCAGCCAGGGTCGAGATGGCAACACCCGGAGCCGCAGACGCAGGCGTCGCGGAAAGAAGTAGCAGTGCACAGCTCATGCTGAGTGCCAGGAGCGCCGCCCCAAGGTTTTTCATTAGACCCATCATCCCACCTCGTAAGACGTCCAAGGTGGCAGGTTGGTTCCCTGCTTATTGCCTGCGCTCGCCTCTTGCGGTGCGTGGCGAACGCGTTTGAGTTGGGACCGTTCACTGGGCTCGGTCTGATTTCACTGTGGTCGGGTCGCTTCGGCCACGTTTCACGGAGCCGGGCACGCGCTGCTGTTCCTGCTTATTGCCTGCGCTCGCCTCTTGCGGTGCGTGGCGAACGCTTTCGTTGCTCTCGGAGGTTGAGCGCGTGTGTCCTCCCGGAGGGGTGAGGGCTGGATTGTTTGGACCGGCAAGACTGACGGAGCGCATTGTGGAATGCCCGGAGGCTGCGCCTCCGTGGCGATGGCCCTGCTGTCGCAGCGAGGACGCTGTCCCCGCTGGAGGCGACAAGCACAGGCCTGCCTGATGAGGCGCAATCGGTTTACCCAAAAGCGTATGTCCACACAGACCCTCGGAGCCGGCTCGTGAGTAGACCCAATCGGTCTACCCAGAGGCGTGAGACCACGCCGGCCCTTGCGGCCGCGCAATCGGCCTACCCAGCGGCTGAGAGCCACTGCACCTGAGTAGACCCAATCGGTCTACCCAGAGCCCCTAGGACTGACCGGCGGCTAGGGCGGCTCCGTAGTCTTCCATCGTGATCGTGCCACCTTCGGCCTCGGCTCGACCCTGGTCTTCGGGGCGGAGCGAATCCTGCACGAGATCGATGCGTTTCCAACTGGGGTAGGGCTGGTTGCCTTCGGCGTCGGGCACGTAGGGCGAGGTTTCGACCCGGGTGTGTTTGTGGATGAGTCGAGCACAGTTCAGGTAGACCTTGTCCACCTTGGCTCGCACGATCATGGTGGCTCCCGGGTATCGACTCAGCTCCGGATCGTCCTCGGTGACCGACGCCGTCGCCTGCACCCTGATGCGGTTCGGCGTTTCGAAGTCGATGAACAACATGCCGATCTTGGCCGTGGCATCGATGTTGCCCATCGAAAGGAACATGCCGTTGCCGTCGTAGTTCGGAAAGATCAGCGTGGACGGGTCGAGAACCGACACGATGCCGACCGGACCACCCTTGTAGGAGACGGTCGGCTCGCCACGTTCGTTCACGGTGGAAAGAAAGAAGAAGTCCCGGCTGGTGATGAACGGAACGTGCATATCCATGTCGAGTTCGTCGACCATGATCGCCGCAGCGACCGTTTGGGCCAGTGGCTCGCTGTCGAACCGGGTCTGCATCGCCTTCTGGGAATCGGTGTAGAAACCCCTGTCGTGACCTTCCATCGACCTACACCTCTTCCAACTCGAGATCGATAACTTCGGCCGGTGCCGCAGGCGCTCGGTCGGTCACCGCGGGCTGGGCTGACCGGTTGAGCAGGAGGCTGGTCACGTCGGGTCGGCTGTAGTGGCCGGCCGGGTCAGCGACCGACTTGGAGATCGCCTGAAGGGCCGGTTCGCAGGTGGCGTAGATGATGCCCTCCTGGTCCTCGGGCAGGGGTTCGGCCAGCGACGACCCATCGGGGCCGTAGATCTTGGCGAACCCGCCACCGATCTGAAGCATCTGCTTCTTGGCGTCGGTGTCGCAGAAGAAGTCGTGCCCCGATGGTCCAGTAACCGCACACGGGGCCAGCACGAAGTTCGACCCCTCGACCGCATACATGAGGCTGGCCGCATTGTTCACCTCGGCCCCCAGTGCATTGGCGGCGCCCTTGTACAACGAGAACGACGGCCAGGCGGCGCAGTGGATGTCTTCGTCCATCGCGTACATCGCATACTTCGACAGTGGCTGCAGATGTTCCCAGCAACACAACGATCCGATGTTTCCGTACGGCATCTCGACCACAGCAAGGTCCGAGCCATCACCCTCGCCGAACACGGTGCGTTCCACATGGGTGGGCTTGAGCTTGTTGCGGTTCTGAAGCAGTTCCCCGTCCGGTGAGAACGTGGCCTGGGCCATATAGAGGCTGCCGCCCCGTCGCTGGGAGTACCCGAGCATCACGGTGATGTTGTTCTTCCCAGCCGCATCGGCGATCTTCTGCATTTCAGGTCCGTCGATGGTGGGCGAGTTCGCGATGTAGCCGGGAACGAACGCCATATTGGCCGCCGGGCTGTCGAGCCAGATGTGCCACGGGTAGCCCGGCACGAACGTTTCCGGGAAACCAACCACCTCGGCCCCGTTCGCTGCTGCGTCCTCGATCAGGCCGACGCATTTGTCGATGCCGGCATCCATATCGCCCCACACCGGTTCTGCTTGGACGGCGGCAACTTTCACACTGCGATTCAACATGTGGACTTCCTCCTGGTTGGCGTTCGTTCCACCCAGTGCACCGTGTCGACGGTCACAGGTCTAGGCAGCAACGCCGACCACCTGTGCAGGATGCGAAAAAGACCAGCTCAGTGCGACTCGATCGGAGGTAGGAACCTTGTGGTTACGCCGCTGCGTGGGCCCGATGTTCGGAGGGACTGTGTCCGAAATGGCGCCGGAATGCACGAGCGAACGACGCTGGATCGCCAAACCCATGGTCAGCGCCAATGCGGGCAATCGTCTGGTGCAGCAACAGTGGATTGGCCAGTGCATCGGCCGCCCGCTCCAACCGCAGTGAACGGATTCTCGCGTTGAGGGATGGCCCGTCTGCGAACAGAAGCTGCAGCGACCGCGTGGTCAATCCGAAAGCTCTCGCCGTAGTTGCAACCGAGAGATTGGGGTTCCGAACGTTGGCGCTGACGTAATCGAGAACCAGTTGCTGGCGGGTGGACGGTTCGATTCCCGGCACCGAGGCGCCGAATCCCTGGACCGTCAGCGCACTGGCCAGACAGTCGACCACCTGCATCCCCAGCCGCATTCGGACCGCGGCCGGCATCTCGTCCTCCTGCGCATCGAGCGACGACACCAGGCCCGAGACCACATCGGTCAGTCCCTCGCCGGCAACTCCCCGGGTTGCGACGGCCCGATCCAAATCGATACTGCGATCCACCAACAGACTTCGGGGAAACTGCACCACGATCTGCGAGAACGGTTTGTCGAAGGAGAGGCTGTAGGGACGGGTTGCGTCATACAGACCGAAGTCGCCGGGCCGCAACACCGCGCTCCGACCAGCCTGGGAGATCACGCCGGTGCCTTCCATTTGGATGCTGACCAGACAGTCGTCCCGCTGGTCCGATTCGGGGTGGGTGACGGTCTGAGAACCAGCGGTTACGCGCGAGATCGTGACGTCGCTCCAATCGCGGGCCCGGACCGAACCAGAGAACGGTTCCTGTCCCCCCGGGTCGGCCCGCAACTGCACGTACACCGCGCAAATGACCTCGCGCCAATAGGCGAACGCATCTGCCGGTGCCACGTCGTCAGTGGTGAAATGGCTCGAGACCATCCCCCGCATTCTCACACAGGCATCAGCGCCCGTCGATCCCGCCCAGATGCAACCGGGTCAGCGATTGGCAGCTTGATACTTGCTGAGCGCCTTATGGGCGGTCGAACGAACCTTCTTCTTCAATGGCGGCGACCAACCCAGCGCCATGCCGACCGGACCGAGCGCCTGGGCCGACCACTTCCAGAGGTTGAAGTGGTCTCTGTGGTCGATGATCAAACCATCGGCGAACCGCAGGTTCGCGGTGATGTCGTTGGTGACCTTTCGTCCGGTGGCGGTGAAGGTGTATTCAGCCACCCAGTTCACCTTGGCCGTGGACTCGCCGCTCTCAAGAATCTTGTGCGTCAGGGTCAGGTCGGTGTCGCTGGCACACAACATCCGCCACATGTCTCTGGCGTCAGCGACCTGGAGTTCACCGAAGGCCGGGTCCTCAAAGACGGCATCGTCGTGATAACAGCCCGCCATCACCTCGCCGTCTCGATTGGCGAGGGCGCCGTAGAACGTGTTGATCAGGCTGTCGTGCACGGCAGCTCCCGTAATGAGATGGACCGATGCGGGTCACCGGTCCAACCGACCCTACCGGCCTAGCGTCGAGCCCTCTGCTCGGGGCTGGTCGGGACGACGACGATCTTGGACCGAGCGTGTCCAGTGCCGATCTCCGCGATTCCGGCGGCTACGCCCTCCAGACCAACGACCCGGTCGACTTCGGGGACCACCGCCCGGGAAGCCAATAGCGACCCCAGATAGTCGAGGTCCTCGCGGTTCGGCGACGCGACGAATTGATGGAACGACTGGGGTTTGCGCCACAGAACGATCGCCGAGCCGAGCACCTTTCGCATCGGATCGAGCCACTTGTTCTCCTTGGGCCCGCTGATGAGCACGTAGCGGGCGTCGGTCGTCATGACCTTGAGACAGTCGGCGGTCGTGTGGTTCCCGACATTGTCCATGATCACGTCGAATCGTTCGTCGAGTTCGGTGAAGTTCTCCTTCGAGTAATCGATCACCCGGTCCGCGCCGAGCGCACGGACCATGTCAACCTTCGAGGTGCTGCACACCGCCGTGACGTGGGCTCCAAGCGCCTTCGCTATCTGCACTGCGAAGGTGCCGACACCCCCGGCGGCACCGTTGATCAGCACGCGCTCCCCGTCGCAGAGCTTCGCATGGGTGCGCAGCGCCTGCAGCGCGGTCAGTCCTGCAACCGGGGTCGCGCCGGCCGCCTCGAATGAGACACCCTCGGGGATGGCTGCGATCACCTCGGCTTTGGCGGTGATATACCGGGAACAGCCGCCCCCGGCCGTCTCTCCAAAGACCCAGTCGCCGGGCTCGAAGTCGGTGACGTCGGCAGCCGCCGAGATCACCACGCCCGCGAAGTCGGCGCCGGGAATCACTCGCTTCGGACGCCTCAGACCGTTCGTGAGACGAAGCAGGTAGGGCGTGCCGGTCAGGAAGTGCCAATCCAGAGCGTTCAGGGACGAGGTCTCGACCCGGACGAGCACCTCGCCGTCCTTGGGGGTCGGCACCGGCAGCTGTTCGATCCGAATCATGTCCGGCGTGCCGTATCGGCGGGCGGTTGCTGCGGCCATCGAATCATGTGGGGACACTTCTGCGGTCACCGCCTCGGTCGGTTTCGTTTCATCGGGTGTGGTTGTCACCGTGTTCTCCTCCTCTTGAACGTACGCTGTACGTCCGATAACGTACACCGTACGTCGGTCAAGATGCAAGCGGCAAAGAGGAGCGACCCCGCCGATGAACATCAAGACCAATCGATCCCCCCTCGATCGAGAAACCATCGTCGCCCGCGCCATCGAGATCGCGGACGAAGAGGGCGTCACGGCACTCACGATGCGCTCGTTGGCCCGCAGGCTCGGTTATGAGGTCATGTCGCTCTACAACCACATCGCCAACAAGGGCGAACTCATCTCGCTGATGGTCGACGAGGTTGCAGCGGAGGTGGAGATCTCAAGCCAGGGACCCGACCCGCTGACCGACGTTCGCCGTATGGCGATCTCGATGCGGGAAGCGTTGGTGCGACATCCGTGGGCGCCTCCACTGTGGCAACGGGAGCTCCCCCGGGCCGCACAGGTGGAGCGGATGGAACATCTTCTCGGTCTGCTGGCCGCCAGCACCCTCTCTCCCGATCTGGCCCACCATGGGTTTCATGCGGTCAACAACCACGTGCTCGGTTACACGCTCCAGGAGCTGGAGATGACGATCGCCATCGGCACCGAATCGGAACTGGCGGCCAAAACCCAGACGTTCCTCGAGGGCCTGTCACCCGAGGATCATCCCCACGCCATCGCTCACATTCATCAACACATTGCCGGCGACACGTCGAGCAGTTTCGAACTGGTTCTGGATCTGATCCTCGACGGTCTGGTACGACTCAACGATGAGTAACGAGCTTGCCCTGCGGGACCGCACGCCCGACCTGTATCGCCAACGGCACGCCCGCCTGGCCGAGCACATGATCGAAGAGTCGATCCCGGCGTTGCTCCTGGTCGACCCCAACGACATCTTCTATGCGACGGGCGCCATGAACATGCAGGTGTTCTCGGCCCGCACGCCCGCCCGCTACCTCCTGCTGATTGCAGAGGGTCCGACGATCCTTTTCGAGTACCGAGGATGTGAACATCTGGCTTCCCACTGCGACACGATCGATGAGATCCGTCAGGCCCAGGGACTGGACACCGTCAGTTCCGGCGGCACCGTCAACACCTCGTCACGATCGATGGCGGCGGAGGTGGCCAGCGAACTGCGCTCCCTCGACATCTCCGAGGTAGGCATCGATCGGTTTCCGTTCACCGCCGTAGACGCACTCCGGTCGCAGGGACTCACGGTCGTCTCCGCCGAACCCGCCCTGGTGAACTCCCGGGCCATCAAACTGCCGATCGAGATCGAGTTCATGCGGGAAGCGATGACCCGGGTGGAAGCCGCCGTGCAACGATTGGAACTGGCGGCAGAACCGGGTCGAACCGAGTCCGAGGTGTGGGCCCACTTCCATTTCGAACTGATGGCGACGATGGGCCATCACACCGTCACCCGGTTGTTCCAGTCCGGTCCCCGCACATTCCCCTACTTTCAGGAATGCGGAGATCGCATCCTTCAAGCTGGCGATCTGTTGGCGCTGGACACCGACGCCAACGGCTACGAGAACTACTGCGTCGACTTCTCCCGCACATTCCTCTGCGGCGACTCAGCTGCGAGCGATGAACAGAAGCGGCTCTATTCAGCCGCACACGAGCAGCTGTCCTGGAACGCCGGACTGCTTGCACCGGGTATCGAGTTCTCCGAACTGGCCGCTCGGGCCTGGGCCGTACCGGAAGAATTTCGCGCCAGCCGGTACTACTGCATCGGGCACGGGTTGGGCATGTCGGGTGAGTGGCCAAACATCCCGCACGCCGAAACGGGCGAGCCATACCCGCTGACGGGAGCAGTCGAGCCGGGCATGGTCATCTGCATTGAGAGTTACGTCGGTTCCGTGGCATCCGGACAGGGCGTCAAGCTGGAGGATCAGTTCCTGATCGGTGACGAAGGAGTGGAGCCCATGTCCACCTACCACTTCGACAGCCGTCTTTCCGCCTGAGGTGACCCGGGTAGGTCGGCCTACTCAAGATCAACCGACGAATTGGTCGATACCACAGGTGACGGATCATCCGTCGACCTACCGAACGATCTCGAAAGTCGCCCAATGACCCGTTTCGCACCGACTCGCCTGGCACCGATCGCCGTCGCGCTGTCACTCGTTATCGCCGCCTGTGGCGCCGGCTCCCAGGCCGCCGATCCGCTTCCGCAATCCGAAGCCCAAACCACGCCCGCACCAACGACGGCTGCACCAACGACCGACGCTCCTACCACCACTGCGCCTGACACCTCACCCACCACCGAAGCTGCGCCCGACGTGACGTTCGCAGCGCCGGTCGAGACCGTGCCCGCCACTCCGATCAAGGAGACGACAGCGCTGCGAACCAGCCTGTTGGCCAAGGCGGTCAACCCATCGCCAGAGGAAGCGTCCGCCCGGTTCGAGGTCATTCTTGAATTCGAAGGCGTCACTGAAACCGACGGTCCTGTCGACTTCTCGTTTGAGATGTCCGGCGGATTCGACACGCTCAACGATGCCAGCGAACTGGAGGTCGACTTCGGCC
>CALGOA010000007.1 GCA_937958015.1 uncultured Acidimicrobiales bacterium
GCCGATCGCATCCTCGGTGAGGAACGTTCACGGACCGCGCTGGATCATGCGCATCCCGACGTTCGTGTCAGCGCCGTGGCCGCTCTGGCCCGGCTGGAGGCCTTCACGACGAACGACCTCGACGCACTGCTGGACGACGAGTCTGCTGCGGTTCGACGCCGAGCCGTCGAGGCCGCGGCGCAGCTGATCCAGCGATCCCAAACCACAGAGGTGATCGACGCATTGGTCGGGGCGCTCACCGACGTCGACGGTGTGGCCGAGGTAGCTGCGTTCGCGCTCGGCGAATTCGGTCCCGACGTGGCCTCGGTGGAGCCGGCGATCGCAGCGCTGGAACAGATGGCGACCGGTCACGAC
The DNA here is from genome assembly GCA_937958015.1 of uncultured Acidimicrobiales bacterium. Classification (GTDB taxonomy): domain Bacteria; phylum Actinomycetota; class Acidimicrobiia; order Acidimicrobiales; family SZUA-35; genus JABDIY01. The sequence goes on from CALGOA010000007.1 coordinate 355, forward strand.
GATCCTCTCTGTCGAGAATCCGCGGTCGCTGCGCTGGGAGCCCTCCATCGGGGTCGAGCGGTGATTCTGGCTGCCCTGAACGACAAGGCGACGGTTCGCCGACGTGCCGTGCTGGCGTTGGCGCCGTTCGATGGTGACGACGTTCGAGCTGCGTTGACTACGGCGCTGTCGGACCGTGACTGGCAGGTGCGTCAGGCGGCCGAGGATCAGGTGGGGCCGCCTCCCGAGCCGGACGCAAAGGCCCAGTCGGACCGCTAAACGGCGCCGGACGTAACCGACGAGACATAACCGACGAGGGGCCTACACCTCGGTGATGTGTTGGGCTTCCAATCCCCAGCTCGATCCGCCGTCCCACTCTTCCTTCTTCCACACCGGCACGGTCGACTTCAGCGTGTCGATCCCGTACCGGGCGGCTTCGAAGGCGGCCGGTCGGTGGGGTGACGAGGTGGCGACGACCACCGCCGCCTTGGTGATCGGCACCGGGCCAACCCGATGGATGAGCACGATCCGTCCCAGACTCGGCCACTTCTCCCGCATCGACGCAGCCAAGGCCGTCAGGCGCGGCGTCACCTGCTCCTCGTACGCCTCATACTCCAGCAGTGACACGCCGGTTCGATCCCCGGCGTGATCCCGGGCGGTCCCGGTGAAGACCACCGTGGCACCGCAGCTGGGGAGCACGATCCACTCGGAGGCCGCGGTGACCGGCAGATCACTCGACGAAAGCCCAATCCAGTCGTCTCCCTCAGCCGGAGGTCCCGCCAGTTCCACGTCATCACTCACGGGCTCAGGCTAGAGGGCCGGGTAGAAGTTGTTCTAGTCTCGGTTTATGAGCAGCAGCTACGAGCACATCCTGGTGGAGACCGAAGAGCGCTTCACCACGATCACGATGAACCGGCCCGGCCGCCGCAACGCATTAAGTCTCGAGCACATGAACGAGCTGATCGCTGCGTTCGAGGAGACCGCCACCACCGACGCCGCTGGAGTCATCCTCGCCGCCAACGGGCCGGTCTTTTCGGCCGGACACGACTTCGCCGACATGGCGGGCGCCGACCTGGGGTTCATGCGTGAGTTGTTGACCACCTGCGCCGAGCTGATGCAACTGATCCCCCGGGTCCCCCAGGTGGTGATCGCGCAGGTGCACGGTCTGGCAACCGCCGCCGGCTGCCAGTTGGTTGCCGCCGCCGATCTTGCGGTCGCTGCCGAATCAGCCGGGTTCGCCGCCCCGGGCGGCAAGGGCGGCTGGTTCTGCCACACGCCGATGGTCACGATCGGACGGGCGATGGGCCGCAAGCAGGCCCTCGAAATGTCGCTCACCGGCGACACGATCGATCCCGAGACCGCCGTGCAGTGGGGGCTTATCAATCGGGTCGTTCCCGACGAGTCACTGGCCGACGCCACCCGTGACCTGCTGGGCCGCGCCACCCGGGGAAGCCGGTTCTCCAAGGCGCTGGGCAAGCAGACGTTCAACACACAGATCGAGCTGGAACTTCCTCAGGCCTACCGCTACGCAACCGAGGTCATGGCCTCGGCCAGCCAGACCGCCGACGCGAAAGAAGGCATGGCGTCGTTCATGGAGAAGCGGCGCCCGAACTGGCAGAACCGCTGAGCGGAGCCGTCCTCCTGGCGGAGTGAGGTCCACGGGTCGCAGGCATCCACGATCCCCGACCGGACGCCCGGCACCGACCCACCGGTGTGAATGTGTTCGGTAGTTACCCAGCGTGACGATCCTCGGCTCCGGAAGGGTGTGCCGCGACCAACCGAGCCCGTATCCGCGGTACCTTCTTCAGCCGTGGGAGCGGATTCACAACCCGAGGGTCACGAGCCCGAGGACACCCCCTTTGACCCGGCCTCGGTCGACTGGTCACAGCTCCCTCTCGACGATCCCCGATGGGAACTGATCGACGACGTCGACCTCGACGATGACGACGAAGACGACCGCCATCTCCCCCCCGACCCCTCCCAGCGAGCCTGGCGTCATCCCGCCGAAATCGCTGCGGCCAACGCCCACATGGAACGGTCCATGTTGGAGGACGCCCGCAACGGTCACCCGTCGGCGCTTGGAACCGAAACGGTCGAGTCCACGCTGCCCAGCCGGGTCATGCTGGCCGTCGCCGCCGGTGCGCTTGTGGTCGCTGGAGCCGCCATCTGGTCGACCAACCGAGAGACCGTCGCCAGCGAAACCGCAGCGGTAACCGAGGCGGTGGCAGCCGCAACCAACACCGAGTCGATCGGTTCGGTCGCCGTCGACGACCTGTCGCCTTCGACCACCGTGGTGCCCTTCACCGATCCCGATCCCTCCACCGACTCAACCCTGGGTTCCGGCGCGGCCCTCCTCATCGAACAGATCGAGGCTCCGCCGGCCTGGGCCTATCAGGTGCTGTCGGGAGGCGACGAGTTGACCTCCACAACCCTGGCCACCGCGGTGCGGTTCAGTTCGCTCGATCCGGAACTGTTGGTCACCAGCGCCAGTGCCCTGGGTGACAGGACCACCGTCACCTTGGCGCAGCAAGAGCCCGACAGCGATCGACCCCGACTGTCCACCGGTGTGGTGCTCGGAACCGACGCCGAGACCGATATCGCCGTCATTCGTATGGGCGTCCCGGGCGAGTCCGCCCGGTCGGCCCGCATCGTCTCGTCCACCGACAACCTCGTCGGGTCCGATGTGTCGGTTCGGTCCGGCGTTGGCACCCGACCACACGAAGGCACCGTGCTGGCGGTCGGAAACGATTTCATCGAAACCTCGGCCCCCAGTCCCGAGGGGCATCTGGG
>CALGOA010000008.1 GCA_937958015.1 uncultured Acidimicrobiales bacterium
CGTGGGCACGAACCCATCCGACGTCTTACTCGGTGGCCCCGGCGACGACACCCTCACCGGCGCACCGGTCGGCGGCATCGTGAATGGCGGCTTCGGGTCGGACCAGTGCCAACAAGCTGGCCCGGCCAGTGCCCCCATCACCGTGATCGACTGCGAGTCATAAACCCGCCCCAACCGACCAACGTCGCTCTCAACAACCCTCAAACGACCGATTCAATCACTTCACACGGGTTCACCAAGGGCAAGAGCGGTTCACGGTCGTTCGCCACGTAGACCCCGAGGCGAGCGCAGGCAAGAAACACAGCTCCGTGACAGCACGCCAACCGTGAACCAGCTCCGTGCCAACGTGGCCGAAGCGACCCGACCGACTCACACACCACCGAGCCCAGCGAACGGTCCCACCACGAGCGCGTTCGCCACAAGGAACTAGAGGCGAGCGAAGGCAAAAATTACAGATGTTCTACTTCGGTGCGGTTGCCGCCGGCGGCGAGGGCTTTTTGGCCGATGGATTCGACCTTGGAGACGATGCGGTCGATCGACGGCGGTTTCGGCCCAATCGTGGCAACCAAGACCGAGGAGGTGAAGCTCACCAGGGTGCTGTCGTATTCAACCGGGAACGAAACCTCGTCTCGGAGCCGGTCGGCGACGGTGGTGAGTTCGTCGGTGTCGGAGTCGCTGACCAATAGTGCGAGGAAGGAACGGTCATCCATCCGGCCCAGGAGGTCGCTGCCGCGAAGTCGGGTGCCGAGTCGTTCGGCTACCTGGCGGCAGACCTGTTCGCCGGCCCGGGCGCCACGTTCCTCGACGACGGCGTCGAGGTCGTCGATCCAGACAGCGATGAGAGCCATCGGTTGTGCGCCGCTGCGATGCAGGCGACGGTGAAGCTCTTCGAGCACGAAATAACGATTGGCGAGGCCGGTGATCGAGTCGTGGGTGAGTGCGCCTCGGGCCGCCGCGGAGAACTGGTGTTCCACCTCGGTGCTCCGGGCGGAGACGACGACCAGTCGGTCGCTGATGCGACGCATGTTCAACTGGATCGGCTGGAAGTTTGTGGCGAGTCGGATCGAGCAGGCGTCACTCGCCTCCAAACGGTCGAGCGTCTGGATCAAGGCGTCCTGTTGTTCAGGGACGACAAGATCGGCCAGGGGGACGCCGGTGAGGCGAGCGCGAGGGATACCAAAGAGTCCCGGCAGGTCGGCGTTGACCGCCTTCACTTCGTTTCCGTCGAGAATCATCGCCGCGCCGGGCACACAGCGCAGCAGCGCAGTTAGCCATTCTGGGTCATCAACCATTACACGTTCCCTTCACCCGGTCCATGGTGGAGACTCCTGCGGGGGCCTGACAGTGGAGACTCGCCCGTACCCATGGGCGGTCCGGCCCATTTCGCCTAGGGTTCATCGATTCGCAGTCCGCAGAGGCTCCAGAGGGACTCTGTGGAAGCGCCGCCGTAGACGAGTTCGGCCCGAACCGGGTTGTCCGATGGGCCACCGAGGTCGACCCAGCCGCGGATCAGCACGATCTGGTCGATCTCGAAACTTGTACCGCGCAGTTGCACCAGTCCGTGGTCGCGATATCCGTCGAAGAACGGTTCGAATCCGTTGCGGAAATCGCTGGCTTCGAAGTCGATACAGGCCTGATCGAAACGGGCGAATGCGTCATCCCATCGTCCGTCGCCCATGTCGGTCAACACCGCATCGACGAGTTCGAGGGCATCGTCGGCCTCGGTGGGTTCGGAGGTCGGTCGATACTGCCAGGCAGCAGCGCCGATGACCCCCACCAACAGAGTTGCGATGGCGACGATTACCACGACGGCTCGACGATTCGGGCGCGGGTCTTCGGGAGGTGCCTCAGATTCGGGAATTTGGGGCGGAACCCAGGCCGGTAGAGCCATGCCCGGTTGTCGACGGGAACGGGTCTGGGCTTGAGGGTCAACTTAGGTGGGCAAGGCCCTCCAGCAGTGCGTTTTCGACCACCTCGGTGAGTGCGGGGTGTATGTAGTACACCGAGTCGGTGATCTGCGCCGCACTCTGGCCCAGGGCCTTCGCCTGAATGAGCGGCTGAAGCAGTGAGGCGGCTTGTGGTCCGATGATGTGGGCGCCCAGAATCATGCCGTCGCGATCGAGCAACACCTTGGCGAAGCTTTCGTGGTCCTCGAGAGCCCATCCGTAGGCGGTCCCGGCGTAGTCGCGGTGACCCACTACGTAGTCGACACCCTTGGCCTGCAATTGTTGTTCGGTCGCCCCGACTGAAGCGACCTGCGGATGGGAGAAGACCGCGGCGGGAACCGAGCTGTGATCGACCTCGACCCGCGAGGAGTCGCCAGCCTTGCTCCGGAGGATGTTGGCGAACGCAACCTTCGCTTCAGCGTTGGCGACGTGTTTCAGCTGAAACTCGTTGGTCACATCACCGACCGCCCAGACGCCCGGCGCCTTTGTGGCCATGGTGAGATCGGCGTCGATCCGACCGAAACGGTTGATCTCGAGCCCACCCGCCTCAACGGCCAGGGTGTCGGCGTTGGGGGTTCGACCGATAGCGATCAGTATCTCGTCGACGGTCGTGACGGTGGAACCATCGGCGTGAACGATCTCAATTCCGTCGGGCCCCTGCGTGATGCTGGTGGGGACGTTGTTGAGCTGAAGGTCAACCCGGTGGGAAAAGACCTTGGTGAAGCGATCGGCGATTGCGTGGTCCTGGGACCGCAACATGACACCCGATCGGTTGAACATCGTGACCTCGGACCCCAGGCCGGAGAACACGTGGCCCATCTCGGCTGCGATGTAACCGGCGCCGAGGATGGCCAGCCGTCGGGGCAGGTCGTCGAGGCGCATGATCGTGTCGCTGGTGTGGAAATCGACCGAGTCGAGCCCGGGGATCTCAGGAATCATCGGTCGGGAGCCGGTGGCGAGCAGCACCCGGTCGGCACTTATTTCAACCGGTTCGGATCCATCGTTCATCGTGACGGTGAATCGTCGATCGCTCACGAACTGGGCGGTCCCGCGAAACAGGGTGAGCCCCTCGGTCCCGGTGGCCCGATATTCCTCGCCGCCTTCGCTGATCGCGTCGATACGACCGAAGATCCGATCCCGGAGGGCGGGCCAATCGACGCCGTTGAACGATGTGGTGAGGTTCAGTTCCGATTGGCTCGCTTCCACCGCCCGGTCAGCTGGCAGCACGAACATCTTTGACGGGATGCACCCGACGTTTAGGCAGGTGCCGCCGAAGACTCCACGTTCGACAAGTGCGATCTTCCAGCCCGCCATCGATTCGGGAATGCTGTTGCCGGACCCGCTGCCGACGATGATCAGGTCGAAGTGTTGCGGAGCGGGATTCTGGTGGGTGAGATCGGTCATTGGTCCTCGTTCGGTAGAGCTTCAGATGTAAGGGCATCGCCGTCTCCGGTATTCCCATCGATCGGCGGAACGAACGATGGATCCACAACTGTCCAGTCCACTTCATGAGCCTCCAGCGGGCGCATGGAGAGGTCAATGGCGGTCCAAAACGTTCGGGTGAAGGGGTCGATCAGGGGAGGCACGGTGACGGCCACGATCATCAGGAAGACCGTCACGGCCCATCGGGACACCTCGGAGTTGAGGAGCACCACGAGGCCCACGATCAGCAGCAACAGCAACGTTGCAAACGTCACTATCGTGTTCATGCCGATCGCACCTATCCAGTGCCCCTCGATGCGTTCGAACTTCAGGCCACAGCGGGGGCATCGCTCACTGATCGTGAACCACCGACGAAACAGGCCGCCCTGACCGCAGGCGGGGCACTTCTTACGCAGCCCTCGACCGAGCATGGTGGGAATCCGGGGCCCGGGTCGAACGTGGCGTGGTTCGGGTGTCTGATGAGGTTTGGGTTGCCACTCGGCGTGGCTCATCGCATGCTCCCGGTCCAGCTGACGATGCGACGGCCAGCCTCGTCAATCTCGTCAGCCGAACCCGCGAACGAGATCCGCACGAAGTCCTCTCCGCGTTGTGGATCGAAGTCGATCCCGGGCGTCACGGCGATGTCGATCTCCTGCAGCCACCGGTGGCACAACTCGGTCGCTGGTATTCCTAGGTGGGCGATGTCGACCCACACGTAGAAGGCGCCTTCGGCGGGAGCGATGTTCTTGAACCCGGCGTCGCCGAGTGCGGCGAGGATCGAGTCACGATTGCGGTGGTACCTCGCCACATTGGCTTCGCACTCGTCGGTTTGATCAAATGCCGCAATGCCAGCCCGCTGACTGAGGGTGGGAGCAGAGATGGTGAGGTTCTGGGCGAGACGCTCGATGACCGGCACCAACGGCGCTGGCGCCACCAGCCATCCCAAGCGCCATCCGGTCATGCTGAAGTACTTGGAGAAGCTGTTGAAGACGATGACTTGTGGATCCAGTGCCAGAGCGGTGGGTGTCTCAACCCCAAAGGTCAGTCCGTGGTAGATCTCGTCGACCACAACCGGGACGTTTCGTTCGCGAGCCCACTCGAGAAGTGGCGTGAGGTGTTCGGGTCCGAGGACCACCCCGGTGGGATTGCTGGGCGAGGCGAGGACGAGGCCATCGAGATGACCCGCACCGTCGAGGTGTTCCACGGTGGGCCGGAAACCCGTCGAGCCGTCGACCGGAATCGGCACCGGTTCGATGCCGAACGCATGAAGGTCGTTGCGGTAACACGGGTAGCCGGGCTCGATAACCCCGACCCGCTGGCCGGCGTCCCAGAGGGCGAGGAAGGCCAAGACGCAGCTGCCCGACGCACCGGTGGTAACGACGATGCGCGCCGCATCGATGCCAACTCCGTACCGTTCGAGGTACCACCCCGCAATGCGCTCTCTGAGTTCGGGCAGCCCGAGGGCTGATGTGTAACCGAGCACGTCGGAATCGAGTGCCCCATGGGCGGCCTCGATCACACCCTTGGGAGCAGCGGTGGACGGTTGTCCAACTTCGAGATGGATGACGGTGTGGCCGTCCATCTCGTGGGAAGCGGCGGCCGCCATCGTTTCCATCACATGGAACGGGGCGATGTTGCCGCGTTCAGAACGCGGAAGGGGACGAGTCACATGCCCATCGTAGGAACAAAGGTCCACCGCCGGGATCACCGGAAAATGAATGAAGGCCCCCACCCAAAGGTGAGGGCCTTCGTAGCGAGAACGTGATTCGTAGAGTTCGGCTGCCGCTGCCCGCCAGTGGCTATGCCGAGAATCAGTTCCCGGTACCCGCAGTAGTAAGTGAATCGCGAGTTGTGGCTGGTCGCAATAGGCCGGTTGCACCAGCCCACGTGGGCATCTAGGTCAGGCGTCACACCTGAGACTGGCCCGCAGGACGGTCAGTCGAGCAGTTTGATCAGGCTGCTGGTGTCCCACCGGTTTCCGCCCTGGGCTTGAATCTGGGCATACAGCTGATCCACCAGGGCCGCCACGGGGACCGATGCCCCCAGAGAGTGGGCCTGATCGATGGCAATCCGCAGATCTTTGCGCATCCAGTCAACGGCGAATCCAAAGTCGAATTCATCGGCCACCATGGTCCGACCACGGTTGTCCATCTGCCACGAACCTGCCGCACCCTTGGAGATCGTGTCCAACACGATGTCCATATCAAGACCTGCTTTGACACCCAGAGCAATCCCTTCGCTCAAGCCCTGGAGCAGGCCGGCGATCGACAGCTGGTTGACCATCTTGCATAGCTGGCCTGAGCCTGCACCACCGATTCTGGTGACCGCCACCGCAAAGGCATCGATCACCGGCGCAACGGCGTCGAAGTGTTCGACTTCGCCGCCACACATCACGGTGAGTTTTCCGTTCTGAGCGCCCGCCTCGCCGCCCGAGACGGGGGCGTCCACGAACCCAAATCCTCGTTGATCACACGTGGCGTCGAGAACACGGGCAAGGTCGGCCGAGGCGGTGGTGTGGTCCACAAGGATCGCGCCCGGTTTCATCCCCTCAAGCGCTCCGTCGTCGCCGAATACGACCGCGCGGACATCGTCATCGGCTCCCACGATCGTGATCACAATCTCGGCGCCTACCGCTGACTCCCTGGGGGTTGGCGCGGTCGATCCCCCGTACTCAGCCGCCCACGCATCGGCCTTGGCCGAGGTTCGGTTGTAGACGGTGACCGAGTGGCCAGCGTTTTGAAGATGCCCCGCCATCGGATAACCCATGACGCCGAGACCAATGAACCCAATGGATGCCATGGCAGCACCGTAGCTGCGGCCTACTGTGGGGCGGTCGATCGAATCAACCTCGCCCTCGGGGCGCTCGCTGTGGCCCTTGGTGCTGCGATTCTGGCCGTCCTGTTCGTGGGGACCGGTGACTCGGGTTCCGCCGCGCCGCCCGTTACCACGTCGGCCGAGACCACAACTGCGCCCACGACGTCGGCTCCAACGACAACCGCGGAGACGACCACCACCATCGCCGGTCAACCCACCACCACGTTCACGGTTCCCGACACCCTCATCGGAGACTGGTCGAACGGCAACGACTCTGCGCGGGCAACCTTTGAAGGGCTCGAGATCACCAGCCTTTCCTACAGCGACGACTCCCGACAGGTTCTGCTTGCCGAACCGGCGAAGCTGGCGGCGGTCCCTTCCAAGACCCTGCCGGTTCAGGCGGTGCTGCTGGTGCAGGTGGCCGAGGGCGACGTGGTGACCGCTCCCCAACCGGTGATTGCCGAGTTGATCGGCGGCGATGCCGGGTTGCTGGTGACGCTGTTCGTAGATGGCGCCGAGGTGACTTTCTCCCTGCTACCCGGCCCTTGAGAATGACATTTGGCTGGTCATCGGCCAAGATACAGGCGTGACCGATCTCAGTCCCATGTTCGATCTCGGCTCCCGCCCTCAGGTGCTGTCCATCGTCCTCGCCGGCGGCGAAGGCAAACGATTGATGCCCCTCACCGAGGATCGAGCGAAACCGGCGGTTCCATTTGGTGGCCCGTATCGGCTCATCGACTTCGCTCTGTCCAACCTGGTCAACGGTGGTTATCGCAAGATCGTGGTGCTGACCCAATACAAGAGCCACTCGCTCGACGTGCACGTCAGCCGCACCTGGCGCCTCTCCACCTTCCTCGGCAACTACGTCAGCTCGGTTCCAGCCCAGATGCGTCGGGGTCGGGAATGGTTCCGGGGCAGTGCCGACGCACTGTTCCAGAACATGAACCTCATCGACGATGAGAAACCCCAATACATCTTCGTCTTCGGCGCCGATCACATCTATCGGATGGATCCACGTCAGATGCTGGACCAGCACATCCGCAGCGGTTCAGGTGTCACGGTGGCGGGTCTTCGGGTCGACCGGTCCGAAGCCAGCGCCTTCGGCGTGATCGACAAGGAAGCAGACTCGAACCGGATCAAGCAGTTTCTGGAAAAGCCCACCGATCCACCGGGATTAGCGGACGACCCGGATCGGGTTCTGGCATCGATGGGCAACTATGTGTTCGACACCGAGGTGCTGATCGACGCACTGAACGCCGACGCCGGTGATCCCGACTCTTCCCGCGACATGGGTGGCGACATCATTCCGCGGCTGGTGAACGAGGGTTCGGCCGATGTCTACGACTACACCACCAATGTGGTGCCAGGTGACGCCGAAGTGCAGAGGGGTTACTGGCGTGACGTCGGAACCCTCGACGCCTACTTCGACGCCCACATGGACCTGGTCCAGCCGCTCCCCGCCTTTAGCCTGTACAACCAACAGTGGCCCATCTTCACCCACGGCCGTTCGTTGCCACCCGCCAAGTTGGTCCGCGACGGCGTGCGATCGCCCGACGTCTACAACACCGTCGTTTCAAACGGTGCGATCCTGAGCGGCTGCACCGTTTACGAATCGGTCGTGGCCCCGAACGCTCGGGTCGAACGGGACGCCACGTTGGAGGGCACGATCCTCTTCGACGACGTGAATATCGGGGCCGGCGCCCAGATCAAGAACACGATCATCGACAAGAATGTTCAGGTTCCTCCCGGTACCCGAATCGGCTTCGACATCGAAGAGGACCGTGCCCGCTTCACCGTGTCCGAGGGCGGAATCGTGGCGGTCCCGAAGAACTACCGCTTCTAACCCACTAGTCGAGCAGGTCTCGATACACGTCGCGCTGAGCGGCCGCTGGGGTGGTCCATGACCAGTCCCGTTTCATTCCCCGTTTGCGGATGGCGTTGAATCGACGATCGGAACCAAAGGCCCGCACCGCACGATGGAGTGCGTCGACCAGACCCGCTAGATCGTTGGTGGCGGTGAGGAAGCCGGTGCCTTCGTCGGGGTCGACGTCGGCATCGACGATGGTGTCGACCAGTCCACCGACCGCTGTGGCGATCGTCGGCGTTCCGTAGGCCATCGCCTGCATCTGAGCCAAACCACAGGGTTCGAACCGGCTGGGCATGGCAAAAAGATCGGATCCGGCGAAGATCAAATGGGCAAGCGGTTCATCGAATGCGTCGAGTTCGGCCACGATCTGGTTCGGGTGGTTGGCCGCCATGTGGCGAACGTGGTCGGTGATGTTCTGCAGTCCCGACCCCAGCATCACGATTCGGGCGTTCATTCCGGCCAAGTAGGGCACGGCGTCCATAAGGATGTCGATGCCCTTTTGATCAACCAGGCGGCTGACGACACCGATCAGTACCGCTCCGTCGTCTTCGACCCCGAATCGTTCGAGTAGCGCCGCCCGGGACTGCTCCTTGCCCTTCTTCACCGTCTTGAGGCTGTAGGACACCGGGAGGTTCTCGTCGGAGCCGGGATTCCATATCGACGTGTCGATGCCGTTCAGAATGCCGATGAGTGCGTCGCCCTTCGCGGCGAGTTCCTCGTGCATACCCATGCCGTTTTCGGGGGTGAGGATTTCGGCGACATAGTTCGGGCTGACGGCCACCACCCGATCGACGGTGCGGATCGCAGCGGCGAGCGGATTGGCAACGTCATACCACGAGAACAGCCATGATCGATGGGGCACCCGGCCCATCCACCAGGCCTCGGTCACTCCCTGATAGCCCAAGGTGTGAATCGTGAGCACACTTGGAGGAGGTTCGGCCACGAATCCAACGGCCGCAGCCGTGTGCCAGTCGTTCAGGTGCAGTACATCGGGGTTGAGACCACCGGAGTCGGTCGGACCGCACAATGCTGCGATGCCGGCGGAGAACGCAAAGAACCGCTCGGTGTTGTCGGGCCAGGCGTTCCCGCTCTGAGGGTCGACGTAGGGATGGGGACGGTCCATACCCGGCCGGCTGATGAGGATCACATCGTCGAACCCGGGGCCGGTCCCCCGACGAGCCAGTGTGGGGCCGCACCAGTCGGGGACGTTGAGCGACCATGAAGAGGTCTCTTCGAATCCCTTCACGATCTGTCCGTAGTCGGGCAGAACCACGGTGATGTTCGACCCCTGATCGGCCAGTTCCTTGGCCAGCCCGCTGGTGGCCAGTGCCAAACCACCGACCATCACCATCGGGGCCAGCTCGGCGGTGGCGAAAAGAACATGGGGTTCCGAGGTCTGGGATTCTGAGGTCTGGGATTCTGAGGTCATTGTCGGCTCTCCTTCAAGATCACAACCGACCACGCCTGCGCATCGATCGTGCCGACCACCGGACGATCCGGAGACTTCGGTTGGGCGGTGTCCATTTCGATCCGCCAGAAACGTTCGGACAACGCATCGGGCACAGTGAACCGGACCGGCGTGCCGTTGGCGTTCATCAGAATCAGGAACGAGTCGTCGAAGATCTTCTCGCCCCGTTTCGATGCGGTCGTGAGTTCTTCGCCGTTCAGGAAGACCATGATCGCCCGGTTGAACGGCTGCACCCAGTCGTCATGGCTCATCGGGGTGCCGTCGGTGTGGTACCACCCGATGTCGGCCAGGTCGCCGCTGTGGTTGGCGGGGTCACCGTCGAAGAATCGGCGTCGCCGGAAGACCGGGTGTTTCTTGCGGAGTTCGATCATGGACCGTGTGAACGACAGCAGCTCGGTGTCGGCCCCGTTCCAATCGATCCAGTTGATGTCGTTGTCCTGGGCATAGCTGTTGTTGTTGCCGTGTTTGGTTCGGCCCATCTCGTCGCCGCTGAGGATCATGGGAACACCCTGCGACAGCAACATCGTGGCCAGCATGGCTCGAATCCGTCGCTGTCGAATCTCGTTCACCACCGGATTGTCGGTGGGACCTTCGGCGCCACTGTTCCACGAGTGATTGTTTCGATCGCCGTCCTCGTTGTCCTCGCCGTTGGCCAGGTTGTGGCGTTCGTTGTAGCTGACGAGGTCAGCCATGGTGAAGCCATCGTGGGAGGTGATGAAGTTGATCGACGCCGAGGGTCGACGACCACCGCTCTCGTACAGGTCGGAACTGCCGGTGAATCGGCTGGCGAAACTGCCGAGGGTCGACGGTTCACCCTTCCAGAAGCTACGGAGTGTGTCGCGGTACTGACCGTTCCACTCGCTCCAGAGCGGCGGGAAACGACCAACCTGATACCCACCGTCGCCAATGTCCCAGGGTTCGGCGATGAGCTTCACAGTCCGGAGCACGGGGTCCTGGTGGACGATGTCGAAGAACGCGGCGAACCGATCGACGTGGCCGTGGTCTCGGGCCAACGCTGAGGCCAGATCGAATCGGAAGCCGTCGACCCGCATGTCGGTGACCCAGTACCGAAGTGAGTCCATGATCAGCTGAAGCACGTTGGGATGACCGACGTCGAGGGTGTTACCGGTGCCGGTGTAGTCGACGTGGTGACGACCGTTCTCTTCGGAGAGTCGGTAGTAGCTGTGGTTGGAAAGACCCTTAAAGCAGTAGCAGGGGCCCCACGTGTTGCCTTCGCAGGTGTGGTTGTAGACGACGTCGAGGATGACTTCGATTCCAGCGGCGTGCATCGTCTTGACGAGGTGTTTGAACTCCTGCACCTGCTCACCCCGCTGCCCCCATGCCGAGTAGCGGTTGTGCGGGGCCATGTATCCGATGGTGGCGTATCCCCAGTAGTTGGTGAGCCCTTTGTCGGCGAGGAAACTCTCGCTGAAGAACTGATGAACCGGCATGAGTTCCAGCGCGGTGACACCCAGATCGACGAGATGCTGAACGATCGCCGGGTGGGCCATACCGATGTACTTGCCGCGGTGTTCGATGGGCACATCGGGGTGCCGCTGGGTCATGCCCTTCACGTGGGCTTCGTACAGCACCGTGTCACGACGGGGGCGACGAGGCGGACGATCATCACCCCAGTCGAAGAACGGACTGACGACCACCGAACGGGGCACGTACGGGGAGCTGTCGCCGATGTCCATCTCGTCGATGTTGCCGACGCGATGGTCGAAGACGTCCCGCACAAACGAGACGTCACCTTCGATCGCCTTGGCGTACGGGTCGAGCATCAACTTCTGGGGGTTGAAGCGCAGACCCCGCTGGGGATCCCACGGACCGTGGGCCCGGAACCCGTAACGTTGCCCTGGACCGATGCCCGGCACGTATCCATGGAAGCAGTGCGCAGTGACCTCGGGGAGTTCAAGCTTGGTCTCGGTGCCGTCCTCGGCGAAAAGGCACAGCTCGACGCCGTGGGCTCCTTCTGCGAAAACTGCGAAATTGGTCCCCGAACCGTCCCACGTCGCACCAAGTGGATAACCCGTACCGGGCCAGATCTCTGCCATCGTCACCAATTCCTATCGGACGCTCCTGGTCGGAGCCTGAACAGCCTACCTGAGGTGGCGAAATCAAGTCTTGGACCGGTTTGGGCCTACGGTTGGCGCGATGAGGCCAAAACGATGAGCCACGCGGCCGACCCTCCGAGCCTTCACGTGGGGTTCTCCGCCGAGGAATGGGCTGACCTGCGGCGATCAACCCCCATGACCCTGACCGAGGCCGACCTCGAGGAGCTGCGGGGTATCAACGTCGAACTGGACATGACCGAGGTCGAACGGGTCTTCCTGCCGATGAGTCGGCTGCTGAACCTGTACGTAGCGGGTAGCCAGGAGCTCTATCGAGCCAGTGCCACCTTTCTTGGTGAACTACCCCACAAGGTTCCCTTCGTCATCGGCATCGCCGGATCGGTGGCGGTCGGTAAGTCCACCACCGCCCGTGTGCTCCAGGCCCTGCTGGGCCGGTGGCCGGATCATCCCACGGTCGATCTGGTCACGACCGACGGCTTCCTCTGGCCCAATGCGGTGCTGGAAGAGCGTGGAATCATGGATCGCAAGGGGTTTCCCGAGTCCTACGACCGGCGCCGCCTCATCAATTTCATGGACCAGATCAAGAGCGGGTCACAGGAGGTTCGGGCCCCCGTCTACTCCCACCTCCTGTATGACCGCACCGACGAAGAGGTTGTGATCCGGCGTCCTGACATCGTGATCGTCGAGGGCCTCAACGTGCTCCAGACCGGTCAGGTCGACGACATGAACCCGGTGTTCGTGTCGGACTTCTTCGACTTCTCGATCTACGTTCACGCCGAGGTGACCGATATTCGTGATTGGTACGTGGAGCGGTTCTTCACGCTGCGCGAGACCGCCTTCCGCGACCCGCGCAGCTACTTCCGCAAGTACGGCGACCTGACCGACGAAGAGGCGACCGACACCGCAACCGCCATCTGGACCTCGATCAACGAACGCAACCTGGTGGAGAACATCCTCCCCACTCGCTCCCGCGCTGATCTGATCATCCGCAAAGGCCGCAACCATCGCACCACCGAAGTCCAACTCCGCCGACAGTGAATTCGGTTCGGACGCGCTGAACCGAGCCCAGGTTGACGATCGGCTGGCTTATGGGTGCGAGATTGACGAAGGGCGGCGATTAGGCGGCGATCGTCAACGTGGGAGGACCGACGCAGCCGATCGTCAATCTCAGTGGTGCTCAACCCTCGATGGCGAGGATGGCTCGGGCGACGAGGTCCATCCCGAATGCCGTGAGGATCGCCAGGTAGAGCAGACCGGTGGCAGCCATCACGGCGCTGTATTGCTTCTCCCGCAACGCCGCCATGGTGATGAACACCAGCGCGATCGTCAGCACCACGCAGCCAACCCAGAAATACCCCAGCATCCCGCCGTAGCCATCCTCGATGGTGCCGTTTAGTGCGCTGATCATCCCGGTCGGAATCAGGAAGACGATCGTCTGCGGTACCCACAGGATCCCGGTCCACTTGACCAGCTCGTTCAGGGGCTCCCGGCTCATTCCGGGCTGCACGAGATACCAATGGCCAAGGAGCATCGCATCGGTGACAACACCCAGGAACAACGCTCCAGTAAACATTCGCACCACGAGCAGCAGCGGACTGTCACCTGCGGCGATGCCCGCTGCTATCAGGCCCGGCACCCCGACGAGCGCGGCGGCGAGGTCCAAGCGGGGGTCGAACTCCGGCCCCGATTCCGCCTTGGCCGTGGCGGCCCGGTCGATCCCCGTCATGGCCGCCACCCGTTCCGAACGCGCCTCGGCGATGGCCTGTTGACCACTCACACCCACCTTGCGACGCGTCCATGACTGCACCAGCGCTACTGCGGTCACCAACGCCACGGCGGCGGCACTGGCTTCGCGGACCGGATCTACTCCGAAGGCGAGGCCAGCCGCCAGACCCATCAGGGCAATGACCAGATATGTGCCACGAATCGACCACCCGTAACCGATCGATACTTCGCGCCGGCGGGTGGTGACCCAGCAGAAGAACATGCCACCGGCGGCCCACTGGAGCAGAAAGGAGGCCGTGGCCAGATCGATCATTGGACTAGAGGGTAGTTAGGACTGACCGGATCAGGCCTCGACGATGGCCAGTTCCCGACTGCTGTTGTTCAACCGCAATGGACCATCATCGGTGGCTACGACGATGTCCTCGATCCGAGCCCCCCATTTGCCGGCCATGTAGAAACCGGGCTCGATACTGAAGGCGTTGCCGGCCAGGATCGGTTCGGTATTGCCGGCCACAAGGTAGGGGTCTTCGTGCGCTTCGACGCCAATGCCGTGGCCCAGACGATGGATGAAATAGTCGCCTAACCCCGCATCGCGTAGGACCGAACGGGACGCTTCGTCGACGCTCTCGGCCGAAGCTCCAACCTGTGACGCCTGGTATCCGGCCTCCTGGGATTCCTTCAGGACGGCATAGGCCTCGAGGTATTCCGCGGGTGGTTCTCCGGTGAACATCATGCGACTGGTGTCCGAGCAGTAGCCGGGCCGCCCCTCACCCTCGGCGGTGGTCCCTCCGAAGTCAAAGAGCACGGGTTCGTTCGGCTGGATCACGCGGGCGCCGGTGTCGTGGTGAGGGCTGGCCGAGTTCGGTCCGCTCGCCACGATGCAGAAGTTCACCTTCCGGTGGCCCTCCTGGATGATTCGAGCCCGGACGTCCTTGCCGACCTCGGCTTCGGTCCGTCCGATCAAAGGAATCTCGCCCCGTTGAAGTTCGGAGGCGATTCGATCCACCGCTGCTCCGGCCCGACTCAGCGCCTCGATCTCGTCGGCGTCCTTGGATGCCCGCAGCGGCCCCAACACACTGCCGGCGGTAGTCCACGATGCGTTGGGCAGGTGCGCCTGCAGTGCTACGAGGAATCGGCTCCAGGTCTGGTCACCGATAGCCAATCTTCCCGAGCTCGCTCCGCCGAGCGCCCGGTCGACGAAGGTGAGCGGGTCGTCGGTTTCGCTCCATGGGGCCAGCGTCATCAGGCCCTCAGACTCGGGTACCCGGGCGGTCTCGAAAGCTGGGAGTACGAGGGTCGGCTCACCGTCGACTGGTAGGACAAGCATGGTCAGGCGTTCGAGCGCCGGAGCGCCGTATCCAACCAGCCACGGCAGGTCCGGACCGACCGAAAGAAGGAGTGCATCGACGCCGCTGACCTGCATAGATCGGCGGGCTCGCTCTATTCGCTCAGAAAACACATGGGCGACAGTACCCGGTTGCCTTGAGTTCTGGAAGATCCCGCCGATTGATGAGGCATGAGCACCTCGGTTCCAGAACTGACCGCAGCACGAGATCGTCTGCGCCAACGGATCGACACCAGCGCCCGTCGGCTGAGCAGCCGTCTGCGTGTGATCGCCGATGCCCACGACCTTCGCGGTTCAGACCTCAAGCGCACCCAGCGCGAACTTCGCAAGATGGGCCAGGAGGGCACCCAACCCACCCCGGCCGAATTCTGGCAGACCACCGCCGAACCGATGGCCGCCATGCTGGTCAACACCTCGATCTCTGCGGTCGACGACGAGATCACCAACGTTGAGGATGCGA
Source organism: uncultured Acidimicrobiales bacterium (assembly GCA_937958015.1). Lineage (GTDB taxonomy): Bacteria > Actinomycetota > Acidimicrobiia > Acidimicrobiales > SZUA-35 > JABDIY01. Next base: position 15,123 of record CALGOA010000008.1, read on the forward strand.
TCGAGAAGTTCTCCGAATCGGTCCGAATCATCAACCGCTCCGGCGCCGCCCACATCTCGGCCGCTCAGGTGCGCCAGATTCTCGAAAACGATCTCCTGATTCTCGAAGCCTGCGCTGCATCCACCGACGGCATCAACCAGCTTGCCAACCGCTGGTCGGTCCAGCTACGACGGGCCGCTTGGCGCCGTCAGTTCCCCGGTCTCCTGTTCGCTTCCAGCGCTGATGCCGATGCCGTCATCGGTCAGGCTCAGGTCGCCCTGGTGGAAGAGGCCCCGTGGGCCCACACCGACCGACTGCTGTCTGCCTTCGAACTGGGCCACGCCGATATTCGGACCCACCTCTTCGACAGGATCGCCGAAGCTGGAACCCTCTCACCGGTTCCGGTTCGTCGCCCAAAGAGCGTCACTGCCTAACCAGAGTTGGTTTAGGCAAAGACCAGACGGCTGATCCACTCGGCCACGAGCGCCGGCTTTTCCTGCCCCTCGATCTCCACGGTCATCAGACGCGTGTGGTCGACGGCATTGCCTTTCAGTTCCACAGACATCGTGGTGGCCGTCGCTCGAATGTTCGAGCCACTGGGTACGGGATTGATGAAGCGGATCTTGTTCGCGCCGTAGTTCACACCCATCAATAGCCCGGTCATGTCCGGCGTCTCGTCCTTGATGCTGGCGCTCAGATGAACGAGCAGGGACAGCGTCAGGAACCCGTGCGCGATGGTTCCGCCGAAGGGTGTTGCTGCAGCCCGCTCGGGGTCGAGGTGGATGAACTGGTGGTCGAGCGTGGCATCGGCGAAATCATTGATTCGCTCCTGGGTGACCTCCATCCAGTCGCCGGCGACGGGGTCGGCCCCGATCGTGGCCTCGAGTGCCTGTGCTACACGTTCTGCGTTCTCGCTCATTCTGGCAATGTAACCAGCGCGGGCCCGAACGACGAAAAGGCGACGGGTGCTATCGCTACGCTGATCAACAGTGAATCCGATCGCCATCGTCCTTCTTCTGGTTGGATATTCGTTGTCGCTGCCCGTGATCGGCAAGATCGGCACCGTCGTTCGCAAACAGAATCGACTGGCGATGCTCGGTCATCAGTTCGGCCTGCTGATCGCCGGCCTGGGCTGGATCGTCGGGGGACGTCCGCAGCTGATCTGGATTCACCTGCTGTGGGCGGTGGCGGCGATCGTGTGGTTCAACTGGGTCGGCACGAAGGGCTCGGCCAAGAAGGCGTGAGCCGGTAGCGGTACCCTTAGACGTATGGCTTCACTGCACGCCCGTTGGCTGGGAACGGTGCCCTACGCCGAGGCGTGGGATCTCCAGCAGCAGCTGTTCAAAGGGCACAGTGATCATCTGCTGTTGCTCGAGCACCCGCCGGTCTACACCCGCGGGGTCCGAACCGACCCCGCGAACCTTCTGATCGATCCGACCGAGGTGGGCGCATCGGACATCACCGTCAACCGGGGCGGCGACGTCACCTTCCATGGACCGGGCCAGGTCGTGGGTTACCCCATCATGAACGTGCCCGGCAAACGGGGCGGCGGTATGGCCGACACGGTCGCCTACGTCACCACGGTTGAGCAGATCCTGATCGACACGCTGGCCCGCTTCGGCCTGACGGCCGGGCGATTCGTCGGTTATCCCGGTGTCTGGTTGGAGCCCGACGGACCCAACGCACGCAAGATCGCAGCGATCGGCGTGCGGCTCAGTCGTGGTCGTTCGATGCATGGGTTCGCTCTGAACGTCAACACCGACCTCAGCTGGTTCGACCACATCGTCCCCTGCGGCATCGCGGACCATGGCGTCACCACCATGGCGGCCGAGGGTGTCGACGTCTCCCCCGCCGATGTTGCGCGTGTGCTCGCCGACCAGACGGCCAGCCACTTCGGACGCAGCCTCGACCTGGCTTCGATCACCGAGCGGGTATCGGGTGACACCGACCTCAGTCTCTTCAGCCAGGGCGCCGGTGCCGGCGAGGCAATCAAGCCATCACGTCCGTCGGAACAGTCACCGGATCACGGTGTGCCAGTCCGACTCAAGGGTCGACTGGCCGAAGCGGGCGTGACCGGTGGACTGTCGATCGGCGACCGCAAACCCGAATGGATGCGGGTGAAGCTCGAAACCGGGCCCAAGTACAACCAGCTGAAGAAGACCAGTCGAAAGCTCGACCTGGTCACGGTGTGCGAAGAAGCCGGCTGTCCCAACATCTTCGACTGTTGGAATGAGGGAACCGCCACGTTCATGCTGCTCGGCGAGCGCTGCACCCGAGCCTGCGGATTCTGCCTCGTCGACACCCGCAAGCCCGAAGCGGTCGACGAGAACGAACCGAAACGGGTAGCGCAGGCCGTCGCAGAGCTCGGACTGAACTTCGCGGTCCTCACCATGGTTGCCCGTGACGACCTTCCCGACGGTGGCGCCCGGATCGTGGCCGACACCATTGCGGCCATTCGGGCGGAAAGCCCGGGCACCGGTGTCGAGGTACTGATCTCCGATCTTCAGGGCAACGCCGACTCTCTGCAGGTGGTCGCAGATGCTCGACCCGATGTGTTCAACCACAACATCGAAACCGTGATTTCGATGCAACGGGCGGTGCGACCCTCGGCGGGGTATGCCCGTTCGCTCGCAGTGCTCTCTCGGGCCAAACAGGCCGGCCTCACCACCAAGAGTGGCATGATCGTGGGAATGGGCGAGTCCCCCGAACAGGTTCGACAGACCCTCACCGACCTTGCCGCGATCGGTATCGACATCGTCACCATCGGTCAGTACCTTCGCCCAACCACGCATCATCTCCCAATCGCCCGCTGGTGGGAACCGGCCGAGTTCGAGGAACTGAAACGCTTCGCTGAAGAGGATCTGGGTATCCCCCACGTCGAGTCCAGCCCGCTTACGCGGTCAAGTCATCACGCGGGATCTGCCGCCGCCAAGATCGCCTGACCGCGATTCTGACGGCGATTCTGTCGTCGCTCCAGCACATTCAGCCGAAAAATCGTTCAGCCAGCACAATCTATGCGCTGGCTGAACGATTTTTGGGTGTTTTGTGCTGGAGTTATGCCAGTTCGCTGGTCCACTCGCGGGTCTCGAGGATCTCTTTGACCCGGGCCAGGAACGCTGCGGCGTAGGCACCATCGATGGCTCGGTGATCCCAAGCCATCGCCAACACGCCGACGCTGTGAATCACGATCGACTCGTTGCCGAAGCTGTCCTCCACCACGACCGGCTTGCGCTTCACCGCATCGGTGCTGAGGATCGCGACCTGGGGCTGGTTGATGATCGGAAACTGCATCATCGTGCCGTAGCTGCCGGCGTTGGTGAGGGTGAACGTGCCACCGACCAGTTCGTCGGGTGAGAGCGCCTTGCTCCGGGCCCGACGAGCCATGTCGCTGATCCCTCGGGCTACCGCACGCATGCGGAGGCCATCGGCGCCGCGCAGAACCGGAGCCAGAAGACCCTGGAAATCGAGGTCGACCGCCACGCCGAGGTTGACCTCGGAATGCACGATCAGTTCGCCGTCGCCGACCGAAGCGTTCAGATGTGGGTACTCGCGCAGGGCATCGATGACCGCCCGGGAGATGAATGGCAGGTAGGTGAGGCTGAACCCCTCCTGGCCTTTGAACTCGGCGCCATGGGTGTTACGAATCTGTTCGACGTTCTCGTAGTCGACCTCGATCGCAGTGAGCGTGTGAGGGGCCACGGCCTTCGACATCACCATGTGTTCGCCGGTACGTAGGCGAATGTTCGACAGCGGGACAACGGTGTCGCCCTGCCCGGCGTGTACCGCAGGCGCCTGGGCTGCTCGGGCCACCGGTGCCGCCGCGGGCGCCGGGGCTGCTGGCGCAGGAGCGGGAGCCGCAGGAGCCGCCGGTGCCGCAGGCGGTGCTGGACTTGCGGCCGCTCCGGCCGGCTGCAGACCGTTGGTTTCGATGTATCGCTGAACATCGTCGCGGCTGATGCGACCGCCGAGACCCGAACCGGTGATCTGGTCGGCGTCGATTCCGTAGGTGTTGATCAGCCGCCGCACGACAGGCGAGAGAACCTTGCCCGCAGTGTTCGTTCCGGCAGCCCCCGAGGCCTGCTGAGGCTGAGGCTGAGCCGGCGGCGGAGGTGGAGGAGTCGGAGCTGCGGCCTGGGGCTCCGGTGGTGGCGGGGTGGCCGGAGCCGGTGGCGGAGGCGGCGGAGCGGCGGCCTCAGGCGCCGGGGTGGGCTCGGGGGCGGCTTCGGCAGCAGGGGCGGCCGGGGCAGCTTCAGCGGCTGGGGCGCCAGCGCCGTCCCCGACGAGGGCAAGGACCGTTCCGACGTCGACCGTTTCACCCTCGGGCACCTTGATCTCGGTCAGGGTGCCTGCCGATGTCGAGGGAACCTCGGTGTCGACCTTGTCGGTCGATACCTCGAAGAGGACCTCGTCGACCGCAACGGCGTCGCCGACATTCTTGAACCATCGGGTGATGGTTCCTTCGGTCACGGTTTCGCCCAGCTGGGGCATCTCAATTTCGGCCACTGTCGAACAGCTCCTCGGATTGGTAGTCGGGTTTGGTTGAAAGAATTAGTGCAGCGAACGGCCGGTGAGGGCCATCACGGTTTCGCCGAAGGTCTCGCTGAGGGTTGGGTGCGGTTGGATGAATGCGGCAGCCTCGTCGATCGTGGCTTCCCAGTTCACGGCCAGATAACCCTGACCGAGCTGTTCGGTGACCCATGGTCCTGCCATATGGACGCCCACGATCCGGCCGCCGGTTCCGTCGGGAAGTTTCTCGGCCACGATCTTGACGAGTCCATCGGTGTCGCCAACGATCATCGCTCGACCATTCGCCGCGAAACGGTGTTTCGACACGACCACGTCGAGGCCACGTTCTTTGGCCTGTTCCTCGGTGAGGCCTGCGAATGCGACCTCGGGATGGCAGTACACACACCACGGCACGCTGTCGTAGTCGATGGGCATGACCTCTTCGCCGAGAATGTCCTTGATGGCGTTCATCCCCTCCACGAATGCGACGTGGGCGAGCTGGGCGGAATTGACGAGATCACCGACAGCCCAGACTCCCTCGACGCTGGTGCGTCCGATGGGGTCGGCCTTTACATGGCCCCGCTCGTCGACCTCGACCTGGGTTGCGTCGAGCCCGAGGGTCTCGCTCATCGGCCGGCGCCCGATACTCACCACCACCGTTTCGGCGGTCACCTGTTCTCCTTCGCCGAAGAAGACCGTGACACCTTCGGGACTGCTTTCCTGCCCGGTCACCATCACGCCGGTGTGCATGTCGATGCCCCGTTTCTTGAACGAGCGTTCCACCACCTTGCGACAGTCGACGTCGGTGCTGAGGAGAATGTTCGGAGCGGCCTCGATGATCGTGACCTTGGTCCCCAGATCGCTCATCATCGATGCGAACTCACAGCCGATGGCTCCGCCGCCGATGACGATCGCCGAAGCCGGCAGCGCCGGAATCGACAACAGTTCGGTGGAGGTAACGATGCGACGGTCATCGATCGGGAAGTTCGGGATGGTGCGGGCCTCGGATCCAGCCGCCAGGATCACGGCATCGCCGGTGATCTGCACGTCGCCGCTTTCGCCGCCGCTAATCGAAACGGTGCGGTGGTCGGCGCCGAGGGTTCCCTGGCCGTCGTAGACCGTGACCTTGCGCATCTTGAGCAACGACCCAACGCCGCCCACCAACTGGTCGATGATCTTCTGCTTGCGCTGCATGACGGTGTCCCAGTTGACGCCGCTGGCCTCGGCGAGCACACCGAAGTCGCCAGCGTGATTCACCGTGCGGAACACCGCAGCGGTCTCCAGCAGCTCCTTGGCTGGGATGCAGCCCACGTTCAGGCAGGTCCCACCGAGTTTGTTGTACTCGATAATGGCGATATTCAGCCCGGCCGAGGCGCCGTACAACGCTGATGCGTAACCGCCCGGCCCACCTCCGATGACGACGACATCAAAATGGTTCTCTGACACGGAATCACTGTAACCCCCCACGTCGGCGACCTGAACCGTCAACCGGCGCTGACTATTGTTTGCACATGCAAGCAACGGACTTGACCCTCTTTGAGTCCACCTTCCTGCTGGGCGTCACACCCGAGGGAAAGAAGTCGAGCTACCTCAGCTTTGCCCTCGGCGGTGCCCTCCTGGCCGACCTGGCCCTCCTCGAGCGCATCGAGTTGGTCACCGAACGCAAGAAGACATTCGTCGAGTCCCGCTCCACAGCTTCCACCGGCATGCCGGTCCTCGACGAAGTGGGTGAGTTGATCGCCACGTCGAAACGTCGCAAACGGACCGAGGGATGGATCACCAAGATCAGCGGCAGGAAAGGGCTGGACCGAGCCTGCGCAGCGCGACTGATTGCAACCGGAATCCTGCAGGTGCACGACACCCGGGTGGCGGTCCTCTTTCCCAGCACTCGATTCCCCGAGGTCCAACCCGGCCCGGAGACACACCTTCGATTCGCGATCGATCAGGCGGTGAATGGTGCCTACGCCGATCGGCGCACGGCCATACTCACCGGCATCGCCTATCGCAGCATGCTCATCAAACCAGAGGGTGACCGGGCCGCCAAGAAGGCGATTCGCCAACGGGTCGACGACCTCACCTCAGGCGATCCGCTGGCCAAAGCCGTCAAAGGTGCGATCGACGCCCAGATGGCCGCCCTCGGCGCCGCCTGAGCGCCTACAGCGCAATCGCCAGCTGAACGGCCGAAGCAAGCAGAATCAGCAGGCCACAAGCCAGCGACAGTCCAAGCAACAGGCGGGTACTCACCTCCCCAATCGTAGGCCTCGTCGCCGCCCGAACCGGCAGCCGGGCGGGCAAAACGGGTAGGGTTTCAACCACTATGGACGTAGCGATTACAGGTTCCAGTGGACTCATCGGCAAGCCGCTCAAGGCTGCCCTTCGCGAGGCCGGCCACCGACCCATCGGTCTGGTCCGTCGACCAGCCCGGGGCGAGGACGAGATCCGATATGACCCGGGGGCGGGCCAACTCGACGCGGCCTCGCTCGAAGGCGTCGACGCGGTGATCAATCTGGCCGGTGCCGGAATCGGTGATTCACGCTGGACCGAAAAGTACAAGCAGGTATTGGTGGACAGCCGGGTCGACACCACCTCGCTGGTTGCCACCACGATCGCTGGGCTCAACAGCAAACCCAGCGTGTTCCTCTCGGGTTCGGCCATCGGCATTTACGGAGATCGCGCCGACACGGTCAACACCGAAGCCTCTCCCGCCGCCGACACCTTCCTGGCCGATCTGGTCGTCAAGTGGGAGGCGGCGGCTCAACCAGCTGTCGATGCCGACATCCGAACGGCCTTCCTTCGCACCGGCATCGTGCTCACCCCTCGGGGCGGTGCGCTGGCCAAACTGCTACCGCTGTTCAAGTTGGGGGTCGGCGGCAAGTTTGGCAACGGCAAGCAGTACATGAGCTGGATCAGCATCGTCGATCAGGTGGCAGCAATGGTCTACCTCCTCGACTCTGACATTTCCGGGCCGGTCAACCTCACCGCACCCACTCCGGTCACCAACGGCGAGTTCACCAAGACCCTCGCCGGTGTTCTCAAACGGCCAGCGATACTTCCGGTGCCGAAGTTCGGACCGTCACTGCTCCTGGGGGGTGAACTGGTTCAGGCGCTGCTCTACGACAGCGCGCGCGTCGAACCCACCGTGCTCAATGCCAGCGACTACACCTACCAGTATCCCGGCCTCGAAGTGGCCCTGCGCGGCCTGCTCGGGAAGTAACGATGACACCGTCGATCGCCCCCGCCACCGCCGACATGGAAGCACGGGTCACCTCGGGATCCCGTCTCGTGAAGGCCACACCCGCCGAGATTTTTGATCTACTGGCCGACCCATCGAAACACGCCCTGATCGACGGGTCGGGGACGGTGCAGGGGTCGCGTTCGAGCGACCCCGAGCGACTGTCGCTCGGCGCCACCTTCGGCATGAACATGAAGATGGGGGTGCCCTATCCGATGCAGAGCACGGTGAGCGAGTTCGTCGAGAACGAAGTGATCGAATGGCACCACTTCGGACGGCATCGCTGGCGTTACGAGCTCGCTCCGGTCGACGGTGGAACGATGGTCACCGAACGATTCATTTGGGGAACGGCACTACTGCCGGCATTCCTCTACGAAATGGTCGGTTACCCGGAACGCCACCGAAAGAGCATCGATTCGACGCTCGAGAGGCTGGCTCAGCACTTCGCTGAAGATTAGACCTTCAGCGGACCGAGGCGCAGCAGTCGCAACGTCGCATACGCGTGGTTGATCTCGGTCCGACGTTGTTGCACGTCGACCGATTCACTGGCGGCGATCTGCGCGATCATCGTTCCCCGGCTGCGTGTGACCTCGCCCCAGGTACAACCCACACCCAATCCGAGCGTATGAAGTAGCGGCGCCGCCTCCGGTCCGATCGGGCCGCGTTCGATGCTGGGCATCACGTCGCGATCCTCGGTCGAGCGCAGCGCCAGGTCAGCGGCTGGTGTCATGGTCGGTTGGCGCTCGGGATCGCCCGGAGCGATCTCGATCAGGCCGTTTTCGGCAAGACCGGCGTAGATCATGGGAACGTCGGGGTACGACGCCTCGGGCTGTTCGACCGGGGCCGACGGAACATCCACCGCATCTTGGTCGGTGACTACATCCTCGGCAACGGGAGATTCGAAACCGGTGGGCATGGCCTGGTCGATCGGTGCCGCTGGAGCGTCCGCGTACGGCGGCTCCAGATCTTCACCCTGATCCTTCATCTGCTGAAGGAAGGGATCGCCCGCTTCGGCTACAACGTCGAGCAACTCGGCGGCGTAGGTCTCGGGGGTGTCGGGAACCTCGACGTCCCGCCGACGTTCAACGCCCTGCAGCCAGGAATCATCCGAGGGAGCCTCGGGCGCACCGTCGAGCGTTGCGTCAGCGGCCACCTCTGAATCGGTATCGGAACCGGCGGCCTCGGCGGCCTTTTTGCGAAGATTGTCTAAGAGACCCACGTGTTTCTATCGGCACATCGGGCGTCAGCCTTAGCCTCCGATCCTCGCAACCGCTAGTGGGCCACCACCGTTAATCCGGCGGCATTGAGTTGGGCAACCAGGTCGTCGTCGCCGACCACGATCGCCCCGAGCGCTGATCGTTGGAGCCAACGGTTTCGCTCCTTCATCGCCGTTCCGGGCGCCGATGGATCCCCCGAGAGCACGATGTCGAAACTCGCCCTGCCGTAGACCTCATCGAATCGGGAGCGGAGATCGTCGTCCCACTTTGCGGCGGGGTCGGCAAATGGCAGCACGGCGGCGACAGGAATCCGGTGTTCGAGTGCCGTCTCGGCGGCCACCAACTCGATGCCACGTCTCAGGCCGGTCACCAGGACGGCGTCGGGTCCCAGCGAAGCAACCGCGGCCTTCACCGCGTCGACCTGCTCGGAGGTCGGATTGGTGGACCCGATGACCAGCAGTGCAGGGCCGATGGGCCAGGGAAGCTCGGCCGCCCCATCATCGGGCTCGAAATCCACTCCCCCCGCTCCATCGAGGCCCATCAATTCATCCTTGGCGGCGACAGCCAACTGATCGGCCAACTCGTTCATCGGGTTGCCGGCATGTCCCTTCACCCACGTGAACGCCAACGTTCCCTCAGCCAGTCGAGGCACCGCCAGCTCGATGAGCGGCTCCCACAGGTCGCGATTGGCTACGGCCTTTCGCTGGCTGTTCTTCCAGCCTCGTTTGAGCCATCCCTCGTACCAGCGGTCTTTGAAGCAGTTCACCACGTAGGTGGAGTCGGAGAAGATGTGGATCGGCTGGTCGTTCGCCTCGATCGCGGCCAGGACGGCCTTCACCTCCATGCGCTGATTTGTGGTGGGGTTCTCGGTCCCCGATTCGTGCGGTCCATCGGGGATCACCCACGCCCATCCGCCGGGTCCCGGATTACCCGAGCAGGCACCATCGGTGTAGATGTCGGTGAAGACCCCGTGCAATGCGTCGGTTGCCATCGGTTGAGCCTACGAGCAGGGTGTCCAAGCCAATAGGATGACCCAATGAGCACGAACGGATTCCTCGGAAACTTCCCCGACATCGACTCCCAAGAAACGGCGGAGTGGCTCGAATCACTGGAAACGGTGAACAACGTGGCGGGCAAGACCCGGGCCCGGTACCTGCTCGGCCGGCTCAACCATCGTGCCAGCCAACTGCAACTGGGTACGTCCCAGACCACCTCGACCGACTACGTCAACACCATTCCGGCCGAGGATCAGCCGTTCTTCCCCGGCGACGAACACACCGAGCGCCGCATCCGTGCCTTCATCCGGTGGAACGCAGCCGCGATGGTTGTGCGAGCCAACAAGAAGTCCGACGGCATTGGCGGTCATCTCTCCACGTTCGCCTCGTCGGCGGCGCTGTACGAGGTTGGCTTCAATCACTTCTTCCGAGGCAAGGAGGATGGTCTAGCCGGCGACGCCATCTACTACCAGGGTCACGCCGCTCCCGGCATCTACGCCCGGGCGTACCTCGAGGGGCGTCTGCAGGAGGACCAGCTCGATAACTTCCGCATGGAGGTCGGCGGCAATGGCCTCTCCAGTTATCCGCATCCTCGTCTGATGCCCGATTTCTGGGAGTACCCAACCGTCTCGATGGGCCTCGCCCCCATCAACAGCATCTACCACGCCCGCTTCAACCGTTATCTCTCGGACCGCAAGATCGAAGACACCTCCGGCAGCAGGGTCTGGGCATTCCTCGGCGACGGCGAGTCCGACGAGCCCGAGACCCTCGGCGCAATCTCCCTCGCCGCTCGGCACGGGCTCGACAACCTCACCTGGGTCATCAACTGCAACCTGCAGCGACTCGATGGTCCGGTACGCGGCAACGGCAAGATCATCCAGGAACTCGAAGCGGTCTTCCGGGGCGCAGGCTGGAACGTCATCAAGGTCGTTCACGGCAGCCGCTGGGACGAACTCCTTCTCAAAGATGTCGATGGTGTGCTCCTGCACAAGATGAACACCACCGTCGATGGTGACTTCCAGCGCTACGCCGTCGAAGACGGCGCATTCATCCGGGAGAAGTTCTTCGGCCCCGATCCACGTCTGCGCAAAATGGTCGAACATCTCTCCGACGATGACCTTCGGGCGCTGCCCCGCGGTGGTCACGATTACCAGAAGGTGTTCGCGGCCTACAAGGCGGCCACCGAACACAAAGGTCAACCCACGGTGATCCTGGCCAAGACGGTCAAGGGCTGGACCCTCGGACCCGGTTTTGAGGGACGAAACTCGACGCACCAGATCAAGAAGATGACCAAGGCCCAACTCCTGGATCTCCGCGATCGTCTCTACCTCCACGACGAGATCCCGGCCGAGTCACTCGAGGATGGCGTTCCGCCCTACTTCCGTCCGGCGGAAGGCACCCCCGAGTACGAGTACATGATGGCTCGCCGCCGCGCCCTCGACGGATCGATTCCCACTCGGATCGTTCGTGACCGGCGTCCATTGCCAGCCGCTCCCACCACTCCGTTCGAAACCTTCTACGAAGGCAGCGGTGGGCGCGAAGTGTCCACCACCATGGCGTTCACCGCCATGTTGCGGGAGATGATGCGAGCCGAAGGGTTCGGCGAGCGGGTTGTGCCGATCATCCCCGACGAGGCCCGCACCTTCGGTATGGACTCGATGTTCCGAGAGTTCGAGATCTACGCCCCCTTCGGCCAGATGTATGAGCCGGTCGACCACGAACTGCTGCTCTCCTATACCGAGGACAGCGACGGTCAGATCCTGGAAGAGGGGATCACCGAAGCAGGAGCGACCGCTTCATGGATAGCCGCCGGATCGAGCTACGCCCATCAGGGTGTGCCGATGGTGCCGTTCTACACCTTCTATTCGATGTTCGGGTTCCAACGGGTCGGCGATCTGATCTGGGCTGCAGCCGACGCTCGGGTCCGCGGGTTCCTCATGGGAGCCACCGCCGGTCGGACCACGCTGATGGGCGAAGGCCTCCAACATCAGGATGGCCACTCGCATGTCCTGGCCAGCACGGTGCCTGCGTGCCAGGCGTACGACCCCGCGTTTGCCTACGAACTTGCCGTCATCATTCAGGACGGCCTCAAGCGCATGTACGAAGACGGCGAGGACATCTTCTACTACCTCACGATCTACAACGAAAACTACGACCAACCCGCCAAGCCGGAGGGAAGCGAAGAGGGCATCCTGAAGGGCCTCTACCGTTGGGCCGATGCGCCCGAGGGCAAGGAACAGGTCGCCTCGATCATGTTCAGCGGCATCTCGCACACGGCAGCCCGCGAGGCTCAGGCCGAACTGGCCGAACGTTTCGATATCGGCGTCGACCTATGGAGCGCTACGTCATTCAAGCGCCTGCGCGAAGAGGCCCTCGAAGCCGAACGATGGAACAAGTTCAACCCCACCGCGGAACCCCGTACCGCGCATGTGACCGACCAGATGGCACAGAGTTCGGGTCCGGTGGTTGCGGTCACCGACTACATGCGCAGCGTCCCCGAGATGATCGAACGGTTCGTACCTCGACCATTCCGGGCTCTCGGCACCGATGGGTACGGCCGCTCCGACGACCGGGTCGCGCTGCGTTCGTTCTTCGAAATCGACACGGCAAACGTGATCGTCGGGGTTCTTTCGGCGCTTTCTGAGGACGGGTCGGTGTCCAAGGAAACGGTCGCCGAGGCGATCGCCCACTACGGACTGGCCACCGACAGCCCAGCACCCTGGACCATCTAGCGGTCGAGAACCTCAGACGTCGGCGGGCCCGACGTACACCCAGCGGCCCACATGGCGTTGAAACAGGCTCTTCTCGCTTTGGGCCCCGGGTTCACCACCTTCGACGAAGGCGGCGGTGAAGCTCACGGTCCCGGTTGAATCAAACGCTCCGCCTTCGCTGGTGTCGTGAATGGTGAGACCGGTCCACTGGCGTCCACCGTCGGCATGAATGACCCGGGGAGTGCGGTTCGGAAGCCAGGAGTGTCGCAGGTATCCGATATCCGACTTCGCAAAGGCCGAATACCTCGACCGCATCAGATCCTCGGCGGTAACGGCCGGTTTCCGCCCGCTGTGGATCGCGCCGCAACACTCGACGTACGTCTGCCCTCGTCCACAGGGACACAGTTCGACACTCATGTCCCCAAACGGTAGCGGGACAAATTCCTGCATCTGAATTGAACACAGTGGCGCAGTGGCAGGTGTGCGTGTGAAAGAACGACCGATGTCCCGACGGGCCGTAGCGCCCGCGCCCGACCGGCTCGGGGTGTTTTCGATGCCCGAACCCTCGCTGCCTGAATCCTCAAATGCCGCGGCGTCGCAACCGTTGCGGGTCAAGACGGTGCAACGAACCGAGGAACGGTCTCACCGGCTCCGCGAACTCGTCACCGACACCCTCATGATTGGACCGGTGATGGGGGCCACCCGGCGCCGCGTCTCGATTGGCGCCGGTGCGGTGGCGTTCGTGCTCGTCGGCATGGTTCTGGCCCCCGCTCTGGGCGGTACCGATCCCGCACCGGTCGACGCTGTTCCTGCCGGGCTGGTCCTCACCTCTCCAGACGCCCCGGTGGCCAGCACTCCCCTGCCATCCATTCAGTCGCGTCCCCTCGCACCGACGACGACGCTGCCGACCACCTCGATCTCGCTCGCCCCACCAACCACGATCGCCGACATCACCCCGACGACCGAGGCCCCTCGGGTGCTGGGTAAGGGAACGCTGAGTCAGAACGACTGAATCCGCAACTACACCGCTGTTAGGGTCTTGGTAATGGCGGAACGTTCTGAGCCTGGCAACGGACCTGCGGTCCAACGCCACCTCCGGGGTACCCCCGGGGAGTCGAAGTGGTGCCTAGCCATCGCGTCGAATGCAAATTGGCAGGCTGCGCCTGCGTCCCTGCACTCACAACAAACCGAGTCAGAACGTTCCGCCTCTCTTCGCCGCCGCTCATGACCCGGGTACCGGCCCATCGGATCGCTGCTAGACGGCGCCGTCGCGTGGCCGAGATCATCGCCACCGCCTTCATCGACGGCGCCTGGCATCCCCCACTCATGGCCGGCAGGGCCGCCCACGATCTGGGCCTGGACCGGAGCCCGAGACCGATGGTTCCTCCCCGTTGGCTCGCCGACCAAGCGGCACTGGTCACCGCCGAATGGCCCGACCCGGTGGAGGATCCCCGACCACTGGCCAATCGCCTTCGGACCGAACTAGATCAACTGGAGCCCGAGGACGACCAACTCCTTCGATGGATGAATGGGATACCCCGTGTTCCCGGTTCGTCCTGGGAACCACCCAAGATCTTTCGGTTGCTCACCATTGCAATGGACGAGCCGCGCTGGCCCGTCCGCACGATCGACACCGTCGGCGACCTTGCTCGTATGTTCGGACTGGATGTGAACGAGTTGCTCTGGTACGCAGACGTCAAGTCGTTGGAACGCTCGGTGGAGTCGGAAAATCTACGGCACTACAGCTATCGCTGGGTCCCCAAACAGCGGGGTGGATCCCGTCTACTGGAGATCCCGAAGCAGAACCTGAAAACCTTCCAACGCCAGATCCTCGCAGACATCCTGAACCACATCCCACCCCATCGGGCCGCCCACGGGTTCACCGTCGGCCGATCGATCCAGTCCTACGTCGCCCCCCACTGCGCCCAATCGGTGGTAATACGGCTGGACCTTCGGAACTTCTTCGCAACCGTCCCGATGAATCAGGTGATCGCCATTTTCCGATCGTGTGGGTACGCCAACGAAGTAGCCCATCTGCTCGCAGGGCTCACCACCAACTCGGCCCCACGCAAGGTGCTTTCGGGACACGGCGAAGATGTCCTTCGGGGCCCACACCTTCCGCAGGGATCACCGACATCGCCGGCACTCGCCAACCTGGCGGTGTATCAACTCGACGCACGACTGACCGGCTTGGCGAAACGATTCGAGGCTCGATACACCAGATACGCAGACGACCTCGCCTTCAGCGGCCCCCATGATCTACTGCGCAGGTCCGACCGATTCGTCGAACTGGTGACCTCGATCGTCCGGGACGAGGGATATGCGATCAACCCCAGGAAGACGTCGATTCGGTCCCAGAGCGACCGCCAGGTGCTCACGGGCCTGGTGGTGAATCAACACCCAAATATTCACCGAACCGACTACGACCGGCTTCGAGCCATCCTCCACGACGCCAGCATCAACGGCGCCACCGCCGCCAATCGGTCGGGACACCCTCAGTTCCGTTCGTACCTGCAGGGCCACATCGGCTTTGTGCAGTCCACGAATCCGAACCGGGCGATCAAACTGTGGCGGCTGTTCGATGCGATCGATTGGTCCTCCTAGCCGAACTACAGCTGCGGCCTGACCTGCCGATACATCCTTGGTGGAATCAACTACCGCCAGCCCTGAGTTGATCGTCGACGTCCAGAACGTTCATCGGTCCTTCGGAGACGTTCACGCCCTGAACGATCTCACCATCAAGGTCCCCAAGGGATCGATCTCGGTCCTCCTCGGGCCGAACGGTGCCGGCAAGACCACCGCCATCCGGATGATCACCGGCGCCCTCGGGCCCGACGTCGGAACCGCCCGGGTCTTCGGACTCGATCCGGTCTCCAACGACGGCGAGGAAGTTCGCCGCCGCTGCGGCGTTGTCAGCGCCAAACCGAGCCTCTACGACCGTCTGTCGGGCTGGGACAACCTTCGTTACTCTGCCGAGTTGTACGGCCTCGGGCGAGGCGGCAACGCCGATGTCGCCATCCGGGAAGCTGCAGCGAAGTTCGCCATCGAACACGCACTCGACCAGGAGGTCGGCGGATACTCGACAGGCATGAAGACCCGTCTCGCACTTTCCCGAGCCATCCTCCACGACCCCGAGTTGCTTCTGCTGGATGAGCCCACCTCGGGTCTGGATCCCGAGTCTGCGGTGGCGGTGCTGGAGCTGATTCGGAACATGACCGGCGAAGGGCGCACCGTTCTGATGTGCACCCACTTGCTGCTGGAGGCCGAGGGCCTGGCCGATGAGGTCGTGATCATGCAGCACGGCACATCGCTCGAGTGGGGCACCCCGGCCGATCTGGCCGACCGGTATCTACCGGAGAAACGAATCCACATCGCCACCACGCTGCCCGAACACCTGGCCTCCCTGCAGGGAATGCCGGGTGTCGATTCCTTCGATGTCGCCGACACCAACGCCGTGGTGGAGGTCAAGAGCCTCGATGCGGTACCCGACATCATCAATCGTTTGGTCGCCGCCGGTGCACTGATCACCTCCGTGACCCCGTTTGTCCCCAATCTCGAGGACATCTACTTTGCGGTTCGTCGCGACAAGGGATCATCCGCCGACGAACTTCCACCACCCGCCGCCCCCACCGCCCGACCGTCACGCAGCCGCGTGGCGGAGATGGCTCGATAGGAGACCGCCATGTTTGGACTCGACATCTCACGAATTCGCACCGTCGCTCGAACCGACCTCAAGCAGCTGAAGCAGGCCAAGGACTTCTGGGTTCCGATGACGCTGCTCGGCTCATTCTTCTTCGTTGTGATCCCCACGATCCTTCTCGTTACGATCACCTCGATCGGCGAGATCGGGGTCGTTGATCAGATCTCTGACACCCTCGACGTGCTGCCAGCCGCGGCCCAAACGCAGATTCCCGAAACCACCGACTCGGGAGCACCGGTCTCCGACGCCGGCCGCACCGCCTACGCACTGGCGGTCTTCCTGTTCGCACCGGTGGCCGTGATCGTCCCGCTCACCATCTCGACAGCGGTGGGTGCGGCAACCATCGTGGGCGAACGCGAACGCGGCACGGGTGAGTTCCTGGCCCACTCCCCCGCTGGAGTGCGCGAGATCTACCTGGGCAAGCTCATCGCTTCTCTGATCCCCGGTTACATCACGACCGTCGTCGGATTTGGGCTCTACAGCCTGATCGTCAACCTGGTCGTCGGTCCCGAGGTAGGCGGATGGTTCTTCCCCACCTTCCAGTGGTGGGTGATGATCGTGTGGGTTCTGCCCCCGTTCCTCGCCATCTGTCTGTCGCTGGTACTGCGCCTCTCGGCCAAGGTTCGTTCGACTGCCGCCGCCCAGCAGGCATCCGGTCTGGTCAGCCTGCCGCTCATTATGATCGCTTACAGCCAGAGCACCGGCGTCCTCTTCGGAGCCGGCTACCTGCCGTTCGTTCTCGGTGCGGTGGCCTGGGGTGCGGCGTTGTTCTTCCTCGCCCGGGGTGTTCGCAGCGTGACCCGTAGCCGCCTACTGGGTGTCGCCGCCGGAATCTGATGACCGAAGAGGAGTTCTACGAAACAGCGCCGCTCAAGCGCCGCACGTATCTGCTCCTCTTCGTGTTGCTCGGCGGTATGGCGTCGTTGGCCGCGGTCGGCAAGGCGCTCTACGACAGTCAGGCAGACGTCGGATATTGCCCGGTTGACGGCCTCATTCGAGACGACGGACCGCAGCCTCGACGCGACCCGGCGCAGGGGTGCAGATGGGTCGATGAGAACGATGACTTCATCTTTGAGTGCAGCGACGGTTCGCTTGACTGCAATTGGCAATGGGAGAGTCGAATCCCGATCGACGCTCCCTAGACCGCCGCGTCGGGCGGGGTGTTGTCCATGTCGAAACACATTAACCAGCGTCCATCGGCGGCCCGCCGATAGAGCAGGGCCACCCGCCCGCCGTTCACGTCGGTAAGAGAGCCATCGGGCTGGGCACTCCCGGCCCGAAACGATCCGGAAATCAGTGCCATATCAGCGGTGACGAACAACGTTTCCTCGGTGAACTCGATGCGAGAGGATTCGTTCTCGAACGCCGGTGCGAACGCCTCAACCACCGGAGTCACACCCCGACGCAGCGGAGCGTGGGCATTGGCGTAGACCACGTCCGGGTCATACAACGTAGTGAAACGATCGAGATCTTTGGTGTTGAAGGCTTCCAGCCATTCAGCTAGCGCCGCACGGACCTCTTTGTCAGGAGTGCTCACCCTTGCGACGTTAGTATCGGGGACCGAACTCGTTCACTGTCAGGTTGAAGTCGGCATGATCGGTGACCGTGAGTAGACCCTTCTTGTCGGCATAACTCACGTTCTCCACCTGCGTCGTCGGCGGCACAACGTTGATGATTATCCCCGAGGAGCCAAGGGGTAGGACCCGGGTGCGCCGTTCGAGTGAGCGGACGTAACGGTCGGTATTGCTATCGAAGATGAACGTGTAACCAGATGCCCGGAAGGCGGAGTTCCCGACGCTTTCAACGGTACCGACGAAGTGACGACGAAGATCGCTTTCAAAAGTCCGTCGCTCGATTACGTGCACTACTTCGCCGGTCTCCAACATGCTCCTCCATCGACCGAACAGGTCGAATGGTGAGCTCGACGAGGGTTATCCCGGTCACCCTAGGCAAGTTCCGCCATGACCGATTCGTCGAGATCGATGTTCACGTGGATGGCCTGCACGTCGTCGTGGTCATCGATCAGATCGACAAGGGCCATGATGGCCTTGGCCTCGCTGGCATCGGCGATCGGCACGAGGTTGGTCGGCAACATCGGAGTGTCGGATTCGACCACCTTGATGCCAGCCTCTTCCAGTGCATCTCGCAGACCGTTGAGATCGGTGGGTTCGCAGGTGACCTGCCAGATCTCCTCGAGATCCTGCAGGTCCTCCGCCCCGTTCTCGAGACCCACCATCATCACGTCGTCCTCGCTGGCGTCCTTGGACACGCTGAGCACACCCTTGCGCTCGAATTGCCAGCTGACTGCGCCCGGTTCGGCCAGCGAACCGCCATTCTTGGTGAGCAGCGAACGCATCTCGGAACCGGTGCGGTTGCGATTGTCCGAGAGCGTCTCGATCATCATTGCAATGCCGTGCGGGGCATACCCCTCGTAGACGATGTCCTCGTAGTTAACACCTTCAAGTTCGCCGGTCCCGCGTTGGACCGCCTTCTTGATCGTGTCGAGCGGCACCGAGTTGTCTCGGGCCTTCTGATACATGGTGCGCAACGTGGGGTTGGCGTCAGGGTCACCGCCGCCTTGACGAGCCGCGACCTCGACCTGCTTGATCAGCTTTGCGAAGACCTTGGCCCGCTTCTGATCTGCGGCCCCCTTCTTGTGCTTGATCGTTGCCCATTTGGAATGACCCGACATGGCCCGAGTCTATCAAAGCCCTGCTGAGCCGCTGAGTGGGTTAGAGCGAGTTCAGGAAGGCACGATGCAGGCGCATGTCCGGCGTCAGTTCGGGGTGGAACGCCGCCGCGAAGAGCGGACCGCTCCGGACCAGAACCGGATCGCCGTCGACCTCGGCCAGTACCTCGACACCCTGCCCGACCGCTTCCACCTTTGGCGCACGAATGAAGACCGCTCGAAACGGTTCGTCGTCTTCGAGTCCCAGAGCGGGGACCACAAGGTCAGCTTCGAACGAGGCCACCTGGCGGCCGTAACCATTGCGGCGGACCGTGATCGGCAGTTGCGCCAACTGCACCTGATCCGGGCGGCCGTCGAGGACCTTTTCGGCGAGCAGGATCATTCCGGCGCAGGTCCCGAACACCGGCATACCGTCGGCGATCAACGCTCGCAACGGGTCGGTCATCGCATTGGCGCCAAGAAGCAGCGACATAGCGGTGGACTCGCCACCGGGAAGCATCAGCGCATCAACGCCATCGAGATCCTCGGGAAGGCGGACCGCCCGAGCGTTCGCTCCCAGCGATTCGACCGCCTGGATATGACGTTGGAATGCGCCCTGAAGGGCGAGAACGCCAATCGTTGTTGTGGTCATTCAGTGGTCACGGATGACTACCAGCCGCGATCGGCCATACGAACGTCGATCTCGTCCATGCCTATGCCGGTCATCGGCGTGCCGAGATTCCGGCTGACCTTCACCAGGACGTCGGGATTCATGTAGTTCGTGGTGGCTTCGACGATCGCACGGGCCCGGGGCGCAGGGTCTTCGCTCTTGAAGATCCCGGATCCAACGAAGACTGCATCGGCACCAAGCTGCATCGCCAACGAGGCGTCAGCGGGGGTGGCGAGGCCGCCGGCACAGAACAGCGGCACGGGAAGTTCGCCCGTTTCGGCCAGCTCCTGGATGAGTGGCAAAGGAGCCTGTAGTTGTTTGGCCCACTCGAACAATTCGGCCTCGTCGGCCTGGGTGATCTTTCGAATATCACCGGTGATGTTGCGAAGGTGACGGACCGCTTCGACCACGTTGCCGGTTCCGGCTTCACCCTTGCTTCGGATCATGCAGGCCCCCTCGCTGATCCGGCGCAGCGCCTCACCGAGGTTGGTGGCACCACAGACGAACGGAACATCGAACGCGAACTTGTCGATGTGATGTGTTTCATCGGCGGGCGTGAGCACTTCGGACTCGTCGATGTAATCGACCTTGAGGGCCTGAAGGATCTGGGCCTCGGCGAAGTGACCGATACGGGCCTTGGCCATCACCGGGATGCTGCAGATCTCTTGAATTCCTTCGATCATCGCAGGATCGCTCATGCGGGCAACGCCGCCATCGGCACGAATGTCAGCGGGTACGCGCTCGAGCGCCATGACCGCTACGGCACCGGCGTCTTCGGCGATCTTTGCCTGTTCGGCGTTGACGACGTCCATGATGACGCCGCCTTTGAGCATTTCGGCAAGGCCGCGCTTGACCCGCATCGTGGCGGTCGTGCGATCGTTCGTACCTTCGTTAGACATACTCACATCGTACCCATCCGAACCAGTAGGAGGGGAAGTTTTAGTGGTCTCTAGCTCTGGGGAATGATCGGGCTTCGATCGGGCCACTCGACCCAGGTCCGGCCCGGAGCCAACTCGATGATGTTCCCGTCGCTATCGCTGATTTCGGGCTTGGCGCTGCCCGACAGCCGGGACCAGGTGCCCTCGATGACCCGACCGGCGGTGAGCACCGTGGCCCGCCCCGTTCCAACCGAGATCAGTTCCGGTGACGCAGCATCAGCGCGGCTGATGCCGTAGGTCGTTTCCAGGATCACCACATTGGCGGGGGCGATCTGGTCACCGCTGACCGTGCTGTGGCTGGCGCCGTCCTGGGTGCGCAGCCAGCCCTCCACCTGGTTGTCCCACTGATAGGTGACCAGCGGCGAACCCTGGAAGACGACGGTCACGATTCCCGAAATGGCTCGACCCTGTTCCGAGACGTCCTCGAGGGACCCGAAGGTAAACCACGGTTCGGGCGACATCGCATCGGCGGGGAGCGCATCCTGCATGCTCTGGGGATTCACGTAGAGGTTGTGGGGGGCGTCCCGGTTGGTGGCCCGGAAGAAGTCCGATCGATTTTCAAACCGGGCGTAGATCGGCAGTGCCACCAACCCACGGTCCACGATGGCATTGGCCCCCGAATAGGCGAAGGCCGGCTCATTGAGTGCGGTCAGGATGTCGAAATCCGACGTTCGGGCCGAGCGGACCGGACCCACAGGCTCGGGCAGTTCACTGTGGTAAACGGCGATGAAGCGGGTCACGCCTTCGGCCCGAAGTTCGATCACCATGTCGGCCCGGTCGAGGCCGGTCTGGGGACGAGCCCGAGGGTGATTATCGACCTTCACCGCAATGGCGGGACGCAACAACGCGGCTTCGTCACCGGCAAAGGGCAATCCGGTGAAGGTTGCAGCCGGGAGAGGAATCGTGGTGGTGGTCGGTTCGGTCGTCGAGGTGGTTGTGGTGGTTTCGACGTCGTCGACACCTTCGGTGGTGGTAGGCGTTTCCGGAGTTTCGTCGGCGCCTTCGGAACCACCGCTGCAGGCCGACGCGATCAGGACCGCGACAAGGAGAAAGGAGATTCGCTTCATATCAGAACTCGTTCAGTGCGGCGAGACGAACGTCTAGGTCGTATCGAGGAGTGTGCGGTGCGGGCGGGACTACCCACAGTCGAGCCATTGCAGCAGATCCGGCGGCGGTTGTGGTGTCGGCCTGGCTCAGGGCATCCCGGAGCCCGGGCGGGTACTTGGTGAGGCCCACCGCAGCGATGTCGCCCACCAGTTCCCGGTCCGAGGCCAGCACCCGGTCGAGAATCGACGTGGCGAACGGGGCCAGAAACGATCCTGGGCCTTGAAGAAACGGCATCAACATGCCGGTGGCCACCGTGGCGATACGGGCGTCGTCGGATGCGATTCGAGCGATCGTCTCGGCCAACAACCCTTCGAGTTGGAGGCGGTCCAGTTTCTCGACCGCACCCGCAGTGATAACTGCGGCGGCGTCCTTGCTCTGCTGGATGGCCAGCGCATTCACCGACTTTTCGTCGGTGAGATACAACTCGGGGGCCGGCACGCCGCTGCTGAGGCTGAGCGATTCCAGCAGGTTGTAGGCACCCGCATGTTTGGTTTCATCAGCGTCGACGACGTCGAGTTCGTCGAGAAGTACCTCATCCACGCTGTTGTAGCGGCGGAAGGTGAGGTAGGCGGCGGCGAGCACAGCGATCAGGACCAGTGCGAGCATCGGCACCGGTGTGATCAGACCCAGCACGATCGCCAGGATCAGGAGCGGCAGCCCGAGAGCGACGCCATGGAATGCAAACACCAAACCAAGGGAACCGGTTGGTTTTGCAGTCGAATCCACCGGCTTATGTTAGTGGTTCCCGACGCTACCTCGGCGGCACGCGTCCGTTTGCCAACGCCTCATAGATGCCGGTGTACACCTCGGCCTGGGCCCGCATGCTGTAGGTCTGGGCTCGAGCGATGCCGGCGTGGATGCGCCGTTCGATCAACTCGCCACCGGCGAGGGCGGTCTCGATCGCTGCGGCAAGCGCACGCGGATTGCGGTTCTCGAACAGCGTGGCGCAGGCTCCATCTTGAGCCACGAACTGAAACGCCGGAATGTCGCTGGCGACCACCGGCGTCCTGGCGGCCATTCCCTCGAGCAGCACAACCCCGAAACTCTCGCCTCCAACAGCCGGAACGCAGAAGACATCGGCACCGGCGAGCCGGCGTTCCTTTTCGTCATCACTGATGGCTCCGAGCCATTGAATCCGCCGGTCGGGATACTCACCCTGCAACTCAGAGGTATCGGGACCGTGGCCAGCGACCCAGAACACGGTGTCGGACGGCAGGAACCGAGTTGCTTCCAGCAGGACCCGCAGACCCTTGCGTTCCTCGTGCCGGGCGAGGAACATCACGGTTGGCCCCTCCGCCGGGAACGGGTCGGCGTTTGCGAAACGACCCACCTCGATGCCGTTGGGAATGATCCGGTACTCCCCGCCGAGAGACTCGGTTGCGGTGTGGGCCGCCTCATCGCTGACCGCCACCCGGTAGTCGAGCCGGTTGGACAGCCGGCGCACAACACCGTTGATCCAGCGGTAGGGCATGATCGTGCCCGATGCGTGGAACGTGCCAAGGAGTGGGGTTGGTTTGACGACCAGGCTGGTGAGCGTGGGGCCCGGAGCGATCGGTTCGTGTAGGTGCAACACATCGAACCGTTCGTCCCATACCGCCCCGAGCAGCCGAAGTTGGGCGGCGGGGTCCGGTGCGAGCGGTGCGATCGAACCGTTCTCAGCGTAGGGAATCGAGTTTCCCAGCGGCGTCACCCAGGGTTCGGGTGGAAGGCCGTCACAGGGCGCCAACACCTGCACCGACATCCCCTGGCGGCGCAACGCTCGAGCCAGGCCGAGCACCTGCATCTGGACACCACCCCACACCCCCATCGAGTACGGGCAGACGATTCCGATTCGCGGCAGGGAGCTCATGAGGCCTCGGCGGGCCAGATGTCGGAAAGGACGTGCCACTGGTCCGGGGCGGCGGCGATCAGTGGTTCCAGCGCACGGGCTACGTCCTGGGTCATTCTGGCCACGTCGTCTCGCAGTTTGCCCTGCCGCTCGGGCCACAGCGGTGGACACACCACACACTCACGGGTGCTGCCGGTGTCGTAGATCGCAACGGGAAGGAGCGGACTACCGGTTCGCAGGCTCAGCAGAGCCGGTCCTCCAGGGAGGCTCGCCTCCTGTCCGAAGAACGACACGGTCTGGCCGTTGCCGGCGATGTCTCGGTCGGCCACCAGGCAGATGATCGCCGACCGATCGGTGGCGATCGCTACGAGACGGCGCATGGCGTCGGTTCCCAGTGGCACCACCTCGACTCCGTAGGATTCGCGGGTCTGTTCAAACCATTCGAAAACCTGTTCGGGTTCGAGGCGTTCGACGACCGCCACCACCTTCTGATCGCCTATGCGGCCCAGCCATGCCGCCGCCCACTCCCATGATCCCAGGTGGGGCAACACCATGATCGGTGTCTTCCCTGCCCGCTGCACATCGAGGATGTGGTGGTATCCGATGAAGGAGAACCGGCGATCGGTGACTCGATCGGGAAGGCTCGGGAGTCGCAGCGTGTCGACCCAGTAGCTGGCGTATCCACCGATCCCCCGGCGGGCAGCTTTGGCCGGATCGTTGGTTCCGACCACCCGCAGGTTGCGCTCTAGCGCGGCAGTACCACCCAACCGCGGTGCTATCAATCGGCCGACGCGGTGGGCCAGACGCCCGAGCAGGCGGATCGGCAACAGTCGCGTGGCGGTCGATCCACCACGCAAGAGGGCCAGATCGCGCCGATATCCCATGCTGGGCGAGCTAACGCTGGCGGAAACCCGACATGCGCTCCCGGGCCATCGACCGAAGGTCGTCGACCGAAGTGGTCCGGTTCTCCCGGCGCGCTCGGACCCGGTCCGCCCGAGGCGAACGGGCCGGACGATGCGACGCAGCTTTCGGCGTCACCTCCGACGCCTGCTTCCAGACCTTCACAAACCGGGTGCCGACGGTGATGACGGTGAGGGCCAACATGACCCAAAGAACCGCCTCGAACAGTGGCGAGAACACGAGGCCGAATCCGAGAACGATGAACCGCTCGGCTCGTTCCATCAGGCCACCCTTGGCGTCGAATCCAAGCGACTCGGCCTTGGCCCGCTGATAGCTGACCAACGAAGCCGCCAAGTAAAGAGCGAAGGGAAGCAACGCCAGCCGGGGCGTGTCGGTTCCGGCGAAATACCAACCAGCACCGAGGAACAGCAGTCCATCCGACAACCGGTCCGACACCGAATCGAAGTAGGCGCCACGGGGCCCGGTGCTACCCGATGCCTTGGCGACGGCGCCATCGAGTGCGTCGGGCAGTCCGGTAAGAGCGAGAAGAACGGCGGCGGTGAAGAAATTACCGGCTGCAATGGCGACGCCACACAGGCCTGCCATGGTGACGCCAACGACGGTGATGACGTCGGCGGAGACCCCTACCCGGTGGAGGGCCTGACCGATCGGTGCGGTGACCTTGTCGACACCCTCACGGAAATTTCCATCAAACACTGTGGCTCCTAGCTACTGCGTAGGCCTCAGCGTAGCCCATGCACAGCCGCTCGAATCGATTTTGCTTGCAAAAGTTAGCAGAAGCTCAGAGCCGTTCGACCAGCTTCGACGTGGACCGCAGCCCTTCAGCACCCACCCGGGCGGCGTGCTGGGCGACGTCGGCGGTACGGACTTTGATCCCGTTCGTGGCCGGCGCTCGAAACGCCCACTGTTCGCTCGAAATGCCATCGAGCAGCGTGCCGATCGCGTCGGTTGAAGACGACAGCGCCGCCTGGGCAGCATCGAGACCGACGGATCGATCGACGAGTGCCGGGGGTGGGGTCGAGGCCAGCGCATCTCCGCTGATAATCGGGTCGCTGTGAGTGGTGAGCTTTGAGATTTCCTGTTCCAACAGACCCATGTGTCGAGCCAGGCCCTCGATGTGACCGGTTACCGAGGTTCCATCGATCACTTCGTCGCGGCGGGCGAATCGGTCCGGATCGCTGCGTAGCGGACCCAGAACCTCGGCGTACCGACGGGACAACGAACGCATCGTGATGGTCACATCGCGCGGTGCGAGCTTGGAGTATCGGTCGCTCATTCTTGTGTCTCCTTAACCGCATCCCAGTCTTCGGGATTGTCCTCGACGATCCGCTCGAGCACGTGGCCGTCGACTCCGTCGACGATCACCAGCGCCCGGGTGAGCGGCGGATCTTCGGCGGTGTAACAGAGGATGCGCCAGACGGGCCGGCTGAGCAAACCACGCCAGCTCAGCTGGGCCGACGCCGGTCCGATCGGTTGCCCGACCTCCTCGGCGGCGACGACCAGGGCATCGCGTTCGTCGATGTTCAGGTTCCAACCGGCGACGATGCTGTAAATGCCGACGACGACCGCGATTCCGGCAGCCCACAGGAAGCCCTGATTCACCAGCACCCCGTCATCGCCAAACACGATGTAGAACCCAACGAAGACGACCGCTGACATCAGGTACAGGTAGCCGGGAATCCGACGACGGTTGTTGTTCGGAAAGATGTAGTCCTCGAGGTCCCGTTCGGTCGCGCCGACGTCCTCGGGAAGTTCATCTACGTATTCGTGATCCTCAGCTTCACTGGACACAGCCCCATGGTAGGAGCCGCCGCCGGCAAAGAGCGGCTCAGGCGCCGGCGACTAGTCCGGCCATGCGTCACGGAGCCGGTCGTAACTCTGGCTGAGGGTCTGGGGCAGGATTCGCACCTCGGCCGTCGTGGTCATGAAGTTCGTATCCGCCCGCCAGCGGGGAACGATGTGTACGTGCAGGTGATCCGGCTGGGACCCTCCCCCGGCCAGACCCTCGTTGACGCCGATGTTCAGACCGTGGGGGAAGAATGCCGCCTTTACCGCGGCCGATGCGGTCCGCACCGTCTCCCATAGTTCGGCGTGGACGTCGTCGGGAAGGTCGTGGATCGACGGCCGGGCCTGCTTTGGGATCACCATGATGTGACCGCTGGTGTACGGGTACACATTGAGCACGGTGAAGACGGTGTGGCCCCGATGGAGAACGTAGGTTTCCTCGTCGGGAAGGTCGCTCTGCTCGATCGTCTCGAACAGGGTCTTTCCCTCGGCCGCCTTCACATACGGGTGGGGTTGGCCGTCCGATGCCATGCCGCGTGGATGGGCCAACCGCCAGCCGCTGAACAGCCGCGGCATCCCACCCTCGTTGCGCTGGTATTCCATTCCTCCACTCGCCTCCGGCCTGGCGGCCTCCGGGTCGTTTCGGTCTCGCTCCGCTCGATCAAGTGACTCACTCATCCTTAGCTGCTCCGTCCCTCCGCAACCGAAGGCGGTCTAGGCCGGAGCCTGGCCGGGGACGATGGTTTCGTCGGTCAGCCGTTGAATGAACTCGTCGATCGGGACGCCACGTTCCACCTCGCCGCCGCGGGGGTTGTCGCCAACCGTCGAGGCCGCGACATCATCGTCGCCGACCACCAGAACGTGGGGGGTCTTGGAGATCTTGGCGTTCCTGATGCGTTTGCCGAGCGGGTCCGAACTGGCCAACAGTTCGGCTCGGAAACCTTCTGCGGTCAGTCGAGCCGCGATCGACTCGGCGTACTCGCGATGGGCATCGGCAACCGGAAGCACCTGAACCTGAACCGGTGCCAGCCAGGTTGGGAAGTTGCCGGCGTAGTGCTCGACCAGCACACCAAAGAACCGCTCGATGCTCCCGAGCAGCGCGCGATGCAACATGATCGGACGGCGTCGTTCCCCATCGTGGTCGACATACTCGAGTTCGAACCGGTCAGGGAGCTGGAAGTCGGCCTGAATGGTGGACAGCTGCCAGCTCCGACCGATCGCATCGCGAACATCGATGTCGATCTTGGGGCCGTAGAAGGCGGCGTCGCCCTCCTTGATGGCGTATTCGAGACCGTGGGACTCCAATGCCTTCTGCAGGGCGTCGGTGGCGATGTCCCAGATGTCATCGGAGCCCACGTACTTCTCGGGATCCTTGGTCGACAGGTTGAACGTGAAGTCTTCGAACCCGAAGGCCCGCAGGATGCTGAGCACGAAGTCGAGCAGACCGGCGATCTCCTCCATCAACTGGTCCTGGGTGCAGAAGATGTGGCTGTCGTCCTGGGTAAACCCACGAATCCGAAGCAGACCGTGAAGGGTGCCGGCTCGTTCGTACCGATAAACGGTGCCCAGCTCGAACAGACGAAGCGGTAGTTCGCGGTAACTTTTCTGCCCACCGCTGAAGATCAGGCAGTGCATTGGGCAGTTCATCGGCTTCATGTAGTAGGTGCCGTTGTCCATCTCCATCGGCGGATACATGCCATCGGCGTAGAAGTCGAGGTGGCCGGAGGTCTCGAACAGTTTCCCGTTCGCCAGATGGGGGGTGTAGACGAATTCGTACCCGCCCGCCTGGTGGCGTTCGCGGCTGTAGTCCTCGATCAACTTGCGGACGATTGCGCCCTTCGGGTGCCAGACCGCCAGCCCGCCTCCCAATTGCGACGGGAAGCTGAGCAGATCCATCTCGGTGGCAAGTTTGCGATGATCACGTTTGGCGGCCTCCTCCAGGTTGTGGAGGTGCTGTTTGAGTGCCTTCTTCGAGTCCCATGCGGTGCCGTAGATCCGCTGGAGCATCGGTTCGTCCTCGCGACCCCGCCAGTACGCGCCGGACACCCGCTGCAGTGCGAAGTGACCCAGATGGCCCGTATGGGGAACGTGGGGGCCGACACACATGTCGACGAACTCGTCGGTGTTTCGGTAGAAGCTGATGACCTCACCCGACACCTCCGTGCTGAGATCGTTGCCCGAGGCGGCCGTGCCGTCAGCGCCGGTGACCGAGCGGATGATGGCCTGTTTATACGGGTGGCCATCCATCAGTTCGAGCGCATCGGCCGGAGCCATCTCGGAACGAACGAACGGTTGACGGGCCGAGATGATCGAACGCATCTCGGCGTCGATTCGTTCGAGATCTCCGTCGGAGAACGTGCCGTTGTCGGGCAGCGAGAAGTCGTAGTAGAACCCGTTCTCGATCGCCGGACCGATGGCGAAGGTGGCGCCCGGCCACAGTTTCAGAACGGCCTGAGCCAGGACGTGGGCGGTGGAGTGCCGGATGGTGTGCAGGCCACGCTCGGACGACGGCGTGACGATCTCGATCTCGGCCCCGTCGTGCAGGCTGGTGGTCAGGTCGGTTTCGACACCATCGACCACGGCGATGAGTGCGTCCTTCGCCAAACGAGGACCAATGTCGGCGGCCACGTCGGCCGTAGTTGCTCCATCGGCCATCTCGCGGGAGGAGCCATCGGGAAGTCGAACCTGCATCGGCCCATTGTGCCCGATCCACCCACCCGATCTGGCCCATTTCTAGGGTGTTCCCCACGTCTGGCACGAGAAACTTCCACTACGCGGGAACTTCTCCAGCCAGACCCGCTACTGGGAACTCTGAAGGAACGGCTTCAGCGTCGCGACAACCGAGTCTCCTCGCTGAGTGATGTCCCAGTAGGTGAACCGGAACACGCGCCAACCCGCCGTGACGAGCACATTTTGCCTATTCAGGTCGCTCTGCAACTGCGACGCAGTGCTGTGCGCCAGCATCGAATCGCATTCCACCACGACACGATGATCGGGCCACGCGAAGTCGACGAAGAAGACGCGACCCGCACACTCGATACGGAACTGTGCTTGGGGCGGCGGCAGACCACCGGCTCGCCACAGTCCACTCGCCTTCCGTTCGTAGCTGTTCTGAGGGCGAATCGTGTCTGGCGCGCGGATCTCGGCGGCCAACAACTCGCGGAGATCACGCGAGCAACCTCTACCCGGCCGAGCGATCTCGGCCATCCGTGTGGCGACATCGTCTGCAACAAACAGGCCGGACTGCTGACCCCGTGCTAACACATCGCCGATCTGATGGCGGTCGAGGCCGGACTCCGCATCGATGACGGCCCGAATCGGACTGGCGACGCGGAGCCCCCTCACCGAGGAGACATCGACAGCGCGAAGGCTTGAGTCCACCCTTGACCTGATGTGTTTGGACGTTGATGCGCTCCCGCGGCTTCCGACGACTTCGACCCGCCCCCGCGATCCGTGAGGTAGGTCCCACAACTCGAGGGCGGTTCGGCCCCCGATGATCTGGCCGCTCGTCATGACCTTGCCAGCGAGACACAATGCCTCCTCAAATCCGATCGGACCGGACTCGGTTCTGAAGACCCCTCGTTGAAACCGCACGAGATACCCACGTGAACACCAGCGGGACACGGTCGAACTGGGAATGCCTAGTCGATGAAGCTCTTCGGACGTGATGAAACCTTCGGACTTCCTTGCTGCGTGCAGCACAAGCTGGAAACGCTCTATCGCACCGGCCACGCCAAACCTCCACAGTCACGATCGTCGATGTGTGCGCGGAGCGATTGCGGCTCGAGTGCCAAAGAGGCGAGTTTCGGATCCTAACGAGCTACAGATCCCACGCCCACAGATGTGGCGACTCGCACGAGAAACGACCGCTGCGTGAGAACTTCTCGTGCGAGAGGGTGGGTTAGACGCCGATGAGGGGTTTTGACTGGAGGACGTCGGCGCTGGATCGACGTTCGATGAGAGGTTCGGTGGATGGTTCCGGGACCGGTTCTGCGGCGGTGGCGGCTTTGGCTCCGGCGTAGGTGTGTTCGTATTCGAGGCCACACAACGCCTGAATTTCGTACATCAGCTCGTCGGTCAACTGGCGGTAGACCGCTCGGTCTCCCTTGCGGTCGGCATAGTGAGCAACCTCGATCGGCGTGCCGAATCGAACCGTCGCCTTCATGAACGGGGTCGGGAACTTCTTGTCGGGCGGTTGGATCTCGCGGGTGCCCACGAGGCCAACCGGGATCAGGGGCGAACCCGTCTCGACCGCTAGTCGGGCCGCTCCGGTGTGGCC
>CALGOA010000009.1 GCA_937958015.1 uncultured Acidimicrobiales bacterium
AGTTGATCCCAACAAGGTCTCACGCATCGAACGAGAACTCGACTTCGACAACGACTTCTCCAAGCGCTACCAACAGTGGCTCACAGACCAAAAAGACACGCTCCCGGTCGCTGCTTGACAAATAGACCCAATAGGAGCATCAGAGTTGGCCCGATTCATGCCCCCGACCAACAAAATCTTGCAATGCCAGGCGACTGGTGTGCGACCATGCTCTTCATGAGCTTTCGGGATCAGGGGATCGAGCCAGCCGCAGGATTCGGCGGGGACGGATTCATCGTCCGACCTCTGGTACCCGCAGACGTCGAACTGGACTACGAAGCGGTGATGTCCAGCCGGGAGTTCCTCTATCACTGGGAACAGGATCCTCCGTATCCGCCGGAGAACTTCTCCGTGGCCGACAACCTTCAGGACCTGGAGAAGATGCACGAGGCCCACCAGGACGGAAGCCGCTACACCTACACGGTGATGAACGCAGACGAAACCCAAACCCTCGGCTGCCTCTACTTCCTACCCAACGACGATCGCCTGTACCGGACCGCCGAGGTGACCTCCCACGATGGAACCGATCTGGCATCGATCGACGCCACCCTGTCGTTCTGGGTTCGGGTCTCCACCTGGGAGGACGGCTTCGAGCGCCGACTGCTCGAGTCGGTGGTGGCGTGGATGCGCAACGTCTGGCGACTGAAGTCGCCAGTCGTGATCACCAACGAACATCTTGACCACCAGATCGCCACTATCGAATCTCTGTGTCTCCAGCGACGATTCGACTACGACCGGGCGAAGGACATGTACACCTCCTACGCCTACGCCTAGCGCCTCGGTTGTGCCCGTGCGGGTCGACGACATCCAAACAAGTGACAGACTGGACGGATGAGAAATCGCCAGCACTGGAGATTCACGGCCAACGCCGCCGAAGATCGGGTCCGCATCTTCAGCGCATCGCTGGACGGGCAAGTCGCGGATTGGATGACACTGCTCGCTGGCCTCGCTGAGTCCGACGAATGCCGAACGGCGCTGACGACAGCGCTTGTAGGACTGCCATTTGAACAGATCTTCTTTGAGACCCCGCCACTGACGGGCGGTCGCATCACGGACCGAGCCGAGTTTGCAGCGATCGAGGCGAACCTCAGTAGCCCAGCTGACTCGAGCCCCTTCATCCACTCACTCGCACTGGCAGACGACGTTGCCGTCATCGAGAACTTAGGCGGCGACGCAACGCTCGTGGTGCCAACGGATCTGGCGGATGGCACGACTTACAACTACCTCCTGTCGTTCCTTCGAACGGCGGGCACCAACCAGATCCAGGCATTTTGGAAGGCTGCGGCCGCGGCGACTCTTTTGCGGGTCGACGACACGCCGGTCTGGGTATCGACCTCGGGAGGCGGCGTGCCGTGGCTGCACTTGCGGCTGGACACTCGCCCCAAGTACTACTCCTATCGACCGTTCGCACGGCGTCCTTCTGCCTGATGGCAACTACATCGAGGGGCTTCTACCCCTTGGAAACACCGTGAGATGTAGCTGCCATCAGGAATTTGGGGAGGGTTAGGTTTCGAGGGAGGGGCGGTGGCGGCGGAAGCTGCTGGCTTCGTCAAGGCGGGCGAGGCCTTCGTCGGACAGCTTCAGATCGAGCCCCGCCAGGGTGTCGTTCAGCTGATCGGGTCGGTTGGCACCGACGATTGGCGAACTGACCCACGGCTTCGACCGCAGCCAGTTGACGGCCGCCTGGGCCGGTGTATGGCCTTCGTCGCCTGCGACCTCCACCAACGTCTCGATGATGTCCCAGTTCTTGTCCGAGAATCGGTTCTGCTCGTTCTCACCGGCACGAACGCTGTCGGGAAGCGGTTGGTCGCGCCGATACTTGCCGGTCAGCAGTCCCCCGCCCAACGGGCTGTAGGGGACCATGCCGATCCCATATCGGTCACACATCGGAGCCAGTTCCATCTCGACGTCGGATCGGGTGGGGTCGAGCAGGCTGTATTCAGGCTGGATCGAAACGAACGACTCGAGATTGCGTTTGTCGGCTGCCCACAACGCTTCCATCAGACGCCAGGCGCTGAAGTTGGAACAACCGATATATCGGACCTTGCCCTGTCGAACCAGGTCGGTGAACGCCCCAAGTGTCTCCTCGATCGGCACGAGTGAATCGATCCAATGAGCCTGATAGAGATCGATGTGGTCGACATTCAGACGGCGAAGACTGTCCTCACACGCCCGGATGATCCACTTCCTCGACAGCCCCTCCCGGTGAGCGGCGGTTCCTCGATGGTCAGCGAATTCGAAGCCCATCGGGGCCCGAACCTTGGTGGCAACCACCATGTTGTCTCGATTGCCCCGGGCGGTCAGCCACCGACCCACGATCTCCTCGGAGATTCCACCGGGGTTGGCGGGTCCGCCGAGCCGGCTGGCCCACGAGCTGTAGCAGTCGGCGCTGTCGAGGAAGTTGCCGCCAGCTTCGGCGTAGGCGTCCATCACGTCGAACGCTCCGTCCTCGTCAACCGACCATCCGAACTGCATGGTGCCGAGGCCAAC
This sequence comes from uncultured Acidimicrobiales bacterium, assembly GCA_937958015.1. GTDB lineage: Bacteria > Actinomycetota > Acidimicrobiia > Acidimicrobiales > SZUA-35 > JABDIY01. The sequence goes on from CALGOA010000009.1 coordinate 2,530, forward strand.
CCGATAGACGAAGAGGCCACTCCGACCGACTTGAACGTAGGGGTCTGTGCTGTCTGGTCCGATGCTCATGAGGATTCTCCTGTGTAGTAGCTGAGTTTGTGGTCGATCAGCTCGAGCGCCGCTTGGCGTTCGGCGATCTGTCGTTCGACGAGGGCCCGATGCTCCAACAGGATGCGTTTGCGCTCGGGTTCGGTGTGATCACCCTGTGCGCCGAGTTCGCTGTAGTGACGCAGTTGGTCGATCGTCATGCCGGTGTCGCGGAGACACCGCAGAACCTCGACCCACAACACGTCATTGTGGCTGTATCGCCGGTGGCCACTCTCGGCTCGAGCGACATTCTGGATGAGCCCCTCACGTTCGTAGTAACGGAGGGTGTCGATCGTGACGCCAGTGCGGTCCGCCATCTGCGCCGGGGTGAGTTCGGTCGTCGTCATGGGGACCAGTCAACAACCTAGAGTGCACTCCAGATCAACCCCATTCGCAGAATTTCTCAGGTATTGGCCACCAGCCACGACTCGAGCGGTTCGAACTTCGCCATCCGATTCACCAACCAGGGAACGAACTTCGCTGATGTGATCGACGCCGGAGTCTTCGCCTCAGCGCTCATATGGATGCCATCGTGCTTCAGGAAGTTTGCGCGAGGGTGATCTTTGGGCCAACCCTTCGGGACCGTCTTACGGCTCGGTTCGCTTAGCGACGCCCCGCGTACCGCTTTCCTGGTCGTGGCGACAATGGACTCGAGTTCAGCGCCCGTCGAGTCATCGACCACCGCATCTCGGAATCGTTGCAGGCGCTGATCCTTGAGGCCGTAGACGCCGGTGCCAACCAGTGTTGTCTCCGGCGTGATTCGAAGAATGAAGCCGGGGCTGGTTTTCGTACCTTCCCCCTCCCAGAACACCGCGTCCAGGTGGGTGTTGTAGGGCGTCTTGTCCTTGCTGAAGCGAAGGTCACGGTTGATTCGAAACATCGACTTGCCGATCCTGGGTTCGTACTCGACCCCGGGTCGGATCTGCGACTGGATCTGTTCGCCCAGCGACAGCACCAATGATTTCATCGGAAGCGCAATCTGCTCGTCGTAGATCTTCCGGTTGGCGTCGAAATAGGCCTTGGTGTTGTCGGCCCGAAGTCCGGTCAGGAAGGGCATAGCGTCAGGGCCGAAGCCGGTAAATGGAGGAATCTCAGCCATCGACAAACTCCATGCTCTCGGCGATCAGGTCGGTCCATCGGGTCTCGTCGAACGACTCGACGGCGACCCATTCTTTGAATACCTTGCCAGCCGGGGCGAACGCAGCGCCGTCTCCGCTTTCGACCAGCTCTGCCACCCTCGTCTTCGGCAGTTTCACCACGAGCGCACCTGTCGTGCGCTCGACGGTCGCCACGAAACCTCCTGCAGCCGACCGAAGGCACTGCTGGCCCATCATCGTCCCCTCGACGAGCTGTCCGCTGCCGAGCAGCGGTTCGGCTACGTCCCAGAACGCCTGATGATGTTCTTCCCGGTCCCCTTTTGATGCCATGCCGGCTCCGATCTGGTCGAGTCGTGGTGCATCAAGTCTGACGCACTATTCCTACGACGAACAGCGGACGGTCAAAGGGACACTCACGCGTTGCGTTTCACGAGGTCGAGCGCAACGTCGACAATCATGTCTTCCTGACCGCCGACCATTCGTCGTTCACCGAGCTCCATCAGGATGTCTCGGGTATCGAGTTCGTAACGCTCGGCCGCGGCCTCCGCGTGGCGCAGGAAACTGCTGTACACCCCGGCATACCCCAGGCTCAACGTCTCTCGATCAACCCGAACGGGTCGGTCCTGAAGCGGTCGCACCAGTTCCTCGGCTGCATCCATGAGCGCTGCAACATCGGAACCGTGGCTCCATCCTTCAAGATTTGCCACGGCGATGAACGCCTCGATCGGACAGTTCCCGGCACCGGCTCCCATGCCTGCCAGCGATGCGTCGACCCGGTAACAACCCTCTTCAACCGCAACGACCGAGTTGGCGACGCCGAACGTCAGGTTGTGGTGGGCGTGAATTCCGATCTCGGTCTCGGGCTTCAGAACAGCGCGGTAGGCCCGCATACGATCCCGCACATCGCCCATCGTGAGGCGCCCGCCGGAGTCGGTGATGTACACGCAGTGAGCGCCGTAGGACTCCATCAGGATCGCCTGCTGAGCGAGCGCCTCGGGTTCGTTCATGTGGGACATCATCAGGAATCCCGACACGTCCATGCCGAGGTCCCGAGCCTTGGCGATGTGCTGGGCGGCGACATCGGCTTCGGTGCAGTGGGTGGCAACCCGAACCGAGGTTGCCCCCAACGAATGGGCCTGCACCAGGTCATCGATCGTGCCGATTCCCGGAACTAACAGCACCGTGAGGGCAGCATTCTTGATGACCGAGGCAGATTCCTCGATCCATTCCCAGTCGGTGTGGGCGCCGAAGCCGTAGTTGAACGACGAACCTCCAAGCCCATCGCCATGGGTCACCTCGATCGCATCGACGCCGGCGTCGTCAAGTGCCTTGGTGATCGTACGAACGTGTTCGATGCCGTACTGATGCCGAATGGCGTGCATCCCATCCCGCAATGTCACGTCCTGGATGTAGAGCTTGGTATCGCTCATGCCGACACCCGCGCTGCGATTTGTTCGGCGGTCTTCAGCGCCGCGCTGGTCATGATGTCGAGGTTCCCCGCATACGGCGGCAGATAATGTCCTGCCCCCTCCACTTCGAGGAAGATCGAAACCTTCCAGCCGGTGAACTTGCGGTCGAGCTCAGGGATTCGGACGGGCGCGTCCTCATCGATCCGATCTACCTGGACTTCCTGCTTGAGGCGGTAACCGGGAACATAGGTGGCTACTCGGTCGACCATCTCGGCGACCGACGTCTTGAACGCCGCAGGGTCGCCGGTCTGGGTGAGACAGAACACCGTGTTTCGCATGATCAACGGGGGTTCGGCCGGATTCAGCACGATGATCGCCTTGCCGAGGTTGGCTCCACCGACAACTTCGAGGGCTTTGGAGGTCGTCTCCGTGAACTCGTCGATATTGGCGCGGGTTCCAGGCCCGGCGGACCGCGAGGAGATCGAGCTGACGATCTCGGCGTACTCGACCGGAGCCACAGCCGCCACGGCCGCCACCATCGGCACTGTGGCCTGACCGCCGCAGGTGACCATGTTGAGGTTGGGTGCATCCAGGTGAGCGTCGAGGTTGACGGGCGGAACGACATAGGGTCCCACCGCCGCTGGGGTCAGGTCCAGCACCCGTTTGCCGTGGCTCTGCAGAACGGCGTCGTGATGGGCATGGGCACCCGCCGATGTGGCATCAAAGACCAGCTCGATGTCGGCGAATTCCGGCATGGCAACGAGACCGTCGATCCCCGCTGACGTGATCGCCACGCCTCGATCTTTCGCCTTGGCGAGGCCGTCGGAATCGGGGTCGATGCCCACCATCGCGACGATCTCGACCGGGCCATCAGCTGCCTGAGCCTTGATGAGCAGGTCTGTTCCGATATTGCCAGATCCGATGATTGCAGCTTTCATTCCGATTCCAATCGGGTCGTGACGGTGCCGAGCGGGCCGAAGTCACAGCTGACCTCCACGCCCGGGAGCAGCGGTTTCATGGGTCCGAGGGCACCGGTCATAAGCACTTCGCCGGCTCGCAGCGGAATACCTCGGCGGCTCAATTCGTCGGCCAGCCACCGGGCCGAGTGGAGCGGGTGACCGAGGCAGGCAGCGCCGATTCCTTCCGAAACGGTCTCCCCGTCGAAGTCCATCCGCATCGGTACGGTCCGCAGATCGAGTGCACTGAGCGGAACAGGGCTCCCGCCGAGCACGTAGACCCCGCAACTGGCGTTGTCGGCGACCGTGTCGACGATACGAATGTTCCATTCCGCGATGCGACTGTCCACGATCTCTATGGAAGGGAGCGCATAGGCGGTGGCGTTGATGATGTCGGCGAAGCTGTGCTCTCCGCGGTCCAGATCGTGTTCGAGCACCAGGGCAACCTCTCCCTCGGCCCGAGGCTGAAGCAGACGATCCGCAGGGATCGGCACGCCGTCTCCGTACTCCATGTCGACGAAAAGTGTTCCAAAGTCTGGTTGGTCGACCCCGATCTGGTCCATGACGGCCCGGGACGTGACGCCGATCTTGCGCCCGACCACCCGACGGCCGCGAGCGATGTCGGCGTTGGTATTGAACTCCTGGACCGCGTACCCGATGTCGATGTCGGTTCCGGTGCCCAGGACGTCACGGACCGGGTCGCAGGCCACGCCAGACTCGGCCGCCTGCCGAAGTTGGTCAGCAGCGGCCTTGATCAGTTGATCGGTCACCGGTTCTCATTCTCTCGAGCCATACGAGCCTGTTTATCGGCCAGCAGCTCACCACCGGCCATGAAGTCGGTGTTAGGGAATTCGCTGATCCAAACCCGGACAGCGGTGCGGGGCGCACCGACGTGTTCGTGCATCGCATCGGTGATTGCGTCCATCAGGGCCTTCTTCTGTTCGGGCGTGCGGCCCTCGGCCATGTGAATGTTTACCAGGGGCATGTCAACCCTTCCCGCTGATTGCGACCGACCCAAGGTGGCTGTAACGAGCCAACGCAGAGGTTCCAGCGCCGAGAGGGCGCGCATCGGTGCAGGCACCGGCCATCACAATCCAGCCCGCTTGAAGTTTCTGTCCGTGTGAACCGAGATGATTGGCCAGCATGGCGACACAGGCCGCCGGGTCGCCCAGCAGCGCGGCGCCGGTTGCTGTTCCAGTCACCTGCCCGTCGATTTCGAACACACAACCCAGCGTTGACAGATCCGCTTCTCGGGGTGCGATGCCGTCGGCACCAATCGCCACCCGTGCGGCCGAGGTGTTGTCGGCGATCACATCAGTGAGGGTGAACGAGAAAGCCTCGTAGCGGGAATCGATCACTTCGATCCCGCCGACGATCTTTTCTGTTGCGTCCAGCACATCATCGGCGCTGACGTTCGGGCCGGCGAGGTCTTCGGCCAGCACGAATACGATCTCGGGTTCGCATCGAGGGTGGATCAGTTCGTTTAGCGGCACGACCCCATCGGCGCCAAGAACGGTCGATGCTGGAACCCAGCCATAAACCGGTTCGTCGACACCCATCTGTTCCTGCTTGGCAGCCGAGGTGAGGCCCAGCTTTGCGCCGGCCAGTTCATCACCCCGTCCCAACTGCAGTTCCAACAGCGCGGCCTGCACGGCATAGGCATCGTCGATCGTCAGATCATCGATTTGTTTGGTGATGGCCTGCACTTCGGCACGATCGTCGACCGCAGCGAGGAGATACGAGGCCCAACGGGCGTGATCGACGCCCATCAACCGTCCGCCAATGCAGCTCGAGCCGCAGCTGCATCGATGTGGAGCTTCTTCAGTTCGGCCGCCAGAGGACTGAACTTCATCGAGCCGTTGTCGATCCAGTCGCTCGCGAACTCGGCCCCTCGACCGAACTTGGATCGCTCCAACGGCAGCTTGATGACATCGTGCGCCTCTCGAACAACCGCGATCGGATCCTTACCCTCGGCGACGGTGTCGATCGCATCACGGAACATACGTCGGCAGGCGATCACACCGACATCGCTCTTGGTGATCTTCTCGGTCGTCCGATCGGCGATCAGACCCTGAGTTACCCACGCCATGATGTCCTGACCCTCGATGTAGTCGACGATGTAGGTGCCGTCCTCCCGTTGCCACTCGATGTCGTAGTCGACGCACGGCGGATCATCCGGCAACTGACCGCCCTCGGGCGCATGCACCGTGTAGAACATCACGTTCGTGTGGGTGTCATCGACCGGCACTCGAATCTGCATCTGGAACACGCCGTTGCCGCCCACCCACATCTTGTAGGGGAAGACCAGCGGGTGGCCGATCTTCCAGTCGTCGGATTCCTCGTCCTGCCCGACGAGCAGGCGCCGCTTGATGATGCCGTGATCGAACGGGTCGAAAGCCACCTTCTCGTGTTTGTTCCCTCCGAAGGAGCCGGGCATCGGGATGCCCTGTTGTTCGGCGATGAACTCGAAGTAGTTCCCGTGGAGGGCTTCAACATGGTACGGATCAACCGCGTTCTCCATGATCTGAAGCCAGTTACACGGAATGACCGCATGACCGATATCGCGGATGCCCTCCATCACGTAGGCCTCGTACCTCGGCAGTTCCGGAGCAGGATCGTCACCCACGTACACCCACACCAGACCGCCAAGAGCCTGAGCTTCCCCGGCTCGGACACCACACTCGGACCGGAACTTCGCCGACGAGTCCGGTTCGGCGAGGATCTCGACACAGGTTCCGTCGGTGTCAAACTTCCAGCCGTGATACCCACACCGCAGGCCGTCGCCTTCGACGATGCCATAAACGAGCGACGCCCCACGATGAGGGCAACGTTCGTGCACGATGCCGTAGTCCCCGTCGCCGGTCTTGAAGACCGCCCAGTCCTCACCGAGGAGCCGGGCACTCTTGACCGGGAACTCATCCAGCTCGCGCACGAACGCGACGGGATACCAGTAGTGACGCAGTACATCGCCCATCGGTGTACCGGGACCCACCTGGGTGAGAGCGTCGTTCTGTTCTTGGGTCATCATGTTGGAGGTCCTCCTGAGGAACCGTAACGGCGGAGCCTGTCCCTTTCGTTACGTTAGAGAATGGTCACCTTGCCCGACGATCCGTCCACTCGGATTCTGTCGCCGGTCCTGATCTTGTCGGTGCCGAAACCGGTACCGGTCACGGCGGGTACGCCGAATTCACGACACACGATGGCGGCGTGACTCATCATTCCGCCAATGTCGGTGACGCACGCCTGAATCTTTGGGAACACCGGGGCCCAGCTGGGCGCCGTGATCGGTGCAACCAGAATCTCGTCCTGTTGCAGATCACCGACCTCGTCGGGATTGTGGATGATCCGGGCGATGCCCTCGACCGTTCCCGGCGAGGCGGCCATGCCGGTGAGCTCGTTTTCGGATCCCTCATCACTGCCGAGCCAGTTAGCGACCGACTCGCTGGTGATACCCCACAACATGATCGTGAAGGGTTCGGTGATGACCTCCGGCGGCTCCCCCATTGCCTTGGGGGCTTTCCATTCCGAAAGCTTGGCGTGGATATCACGACGCTTGGCAACGATCGGCTCCCAGTGCTTGGCCGAAACCGTAGGGCTGTTCACCGCCCAGTTGCTGTAGTAGTCCCACAGCAGTTCGTTGACCTCGTCCCGCCGGATGAACAGCAGATCGTCAGCCTGGTTCAGTAGGCCGTCCTTCTCGAGCGTGGCGCCGAGTTCCTTCAGCTTGCGCCACACGACGGACATGGTCCAATGCTCGATGTAGAAGTTGTGGTTCTCGACGTACGGGAACACCACGCGGGCGAGCCCGAGCTTGCCGTCGAACGCTTTGCGATCCTCGTCGCTGCCCAGCAGGTCGCGGTACTCCTCAACCACACGATCTCGCTCGGCCCGAATCGCCTCGATCGGGCGGGAGATGTCCTCGCCGGCCTCGATACGAACGATGTAGTCGCGAATGAACGCATAGGGGATCTCGGGGTTCTCGACCCAGATCTTGTCGAAGTGATAGAAGCCGTTTCCGGAGGTGAAGTTGAACCACGGATCCTTCGCAGCATCCCAGGCGGCCTGCCACTGCGCTCCGGCATCGCCGTCCAGCGAGACGTTGTCGGGATCGTCGAACGCTCGAGCGATCCCCAGATCTACCGCCTTCTGGGCGAGACCCTTCAGCTCCTCGTTGGGCCGGAACAGGTCGACCTCAACGCCGGCCACCATCTTGGCGATGCCCAGATCGGGGATCGACGGGAATGCCTCCTTACAGAACCCGAAGAAGTCGAGATAGGCGGCGTAGCCGAGGTTGAGGAACTCGAAGTGGTAGTTCCACGCCTGAAGGATCAGATCCTTGAAGCGGTTGTACTCACTGAGCAGTTTGTGGCCCGATCCCATTCCGACGCCGTCGGTGATGACCGACAACTCCTCCATCTCTGGCAACGGACTGAAGTCGATCGAGTCGACTGCGGCGATGGTCTCTTTCACCTTGACCAACCACTTGTCGTAGAGGTCGTCCCAGTTGCCGAAATAGTGGCCCGCCCGCTCCATGAACTGGGGCACCCGCGGTTCGATCTGGCTTGGGTCCACACCGACCGGCGACAGGTAGGCGTAGCCGTAGAGAATCCGGAAGTCGACACCGTCGGCGGGCGGAATGCGGTAGTGCCGACTGTTCATCTGACTGAGCGATGCCAGGGCCAATTCGAAGAAGGTCGAGTCCCACGGCGTCAGGGCCTTACCCCAGTGCATCGAGTCCCAGAACCAGAAGCGGTTGTCCTCGTAGTCCTTGCGATGTTCGCTGAAGGACATCGAGTAGGGATACAGCTCCTCCCATCCCTCTACGTCGGCTGGTCCTTCGATCTCGAACGGACTTGGAAAGCGGTTGTTGCTCATTGCTTGGTATTCCCCTTTTGATTCCCTTTGGTACTGGCTTAGTTCTTCTTGTGGAGTGGTGACACCAACGTCGAAACGATCGACTTCATCGGGTCATACGCACCGCCGCTGACGGTCTTGGCCGGCTTCTGAGACCACACGGTCTCGGGTCGGCTCTGGAGCATCACGACGTTCTCGCCGTCGGGCAGATGTTTATCGATCGCCCACTCGACGTCCTGGGGACAGCCGTAATGTTTCTCGGCCCGGCGGGCCAGGATCGCCACCGCCACCAACTGGTCGTCGGTGACCGCAGGCTGGGTTCGACG
>CALGOA010000010.1 GCA_937958015.1 uncultured Acidimicrobiales bacterium
GGTGGCGCTACCCCACAGAACATCAACGGCAGCGACATAACCGTCAGCGGTCAGGTCAACCTGACCGGTTCGCTCCTCGACTACGACTTCACCCTTCGGGGCGACAGTCTGATCGACGCCGAAGGCAGCCTGCAGAATCACATCATCATGCTCCGCTCGACGGCCAGCTGCGATGGCACCACGGACAATGCTCTCCGCCAGACGGTCGCTTCCTTCACGAACCTGCAGCGGTCCACCGCTCGGGCTCGAAGCATCGACGATCTGAACGATGTGTTCCCCCGCAGCCATCGCTCCGACGGCGACTCGCTGCAGGTCCGCGGATCGATGATCCTGCCCGGGATCGACCAGAACACCATCGGCAACTACGGCATCGTCGTCCTGGGTCTCGAGAGCGGATCGACCGCTCGCCCAACCGGCGAACTACAGCAACGTGAAATGACCCCGTCCGCCTGCCTCAACCTCGTCGACAAGGCGTCCGAGGTCGGACCGGTCGCTCTCGCCGACGCCACCACAATCTCCGAGATCATCAACGCTGATGAGTATCGGACCGACACCGACCCGGAGATCCTCCGGCTCTACGGTGCATTCTTCCGTCGTGAGCCCGATGTCGAAGGTGCGAAGTACTGGATGAGCGTGAGCCGAGGCGAGCAGGACGGCAAGACCTACTCCAACCTCCAGATCGCACGTTTCTTCACGAACAGCTCCTCGGAGTTCCAGAGTTTCTACGAGGACGCTCCATCCAACGAGGCCTTCCTCACCCGGGTGTACACCAACGTGCTCGGCCGAGACTTCGACGCCGCCGGGTTCGCCTACTGGCTCGACAGTCTGAATGGGACCAACGCGAGCGGCGAGAACCCCACCCGTTTGCAGGGGAACCGGGCCGACGTCGTCTTCTACGTCGCCCTCAGCACGGAGTTCGTGAACGCCAAGCCATATCTGCCCTAACCCTTCTGTCTGCCGACCACTACAAAACCCCCAAATTTCTGCTGGCCGCTACAAGCTTTGTGGTGGGCAGCAGAAATTTGGGGGGAATGTGGTCTGAGGCAGACAGAACGGAAAGACGACGAGCCGGCTACGGCTCGACGAGTCCGGCGGTAAACACCACCGATTCTCTGGACGGTGCCAAGGTGAAACTGAACGTGGCCCCCTCGCCGAGTGTTGAGGTGGCCGTCACCACTCCGCCGTGTCGTTCGACGATCCGGCGGCAGACCGAGAGTCCAATCCCGCTACCCGCGTAGTCGGTTCGAGCATGGAGACGTTGGAAAGGTCCGAAGATCTTGTCGGCGTACTCCTGCTCGAACCCGATCCCGTTGTCTGTAACCGAGATGCGATGGACGGGGTGGCCGTGATCCAGCTTCACTCGCACGATCGGAGCTACGTCAGGACGGTGGAACTTCAGAGCGTTGCCGATCAGGTTTTGGAAGACCTGTCGAAGTTGGACTGGATCACAGATGACGACCGGCAACTGATCCAGCTCGACGGTTGCGCCGGTCTCCTCGATCACCAGCTCGAGATCTGAGATCGCCATGGCAACGATTTGATTGAGGTCGGTCTCCATCACCTCGCCGGCACGGCTGGTGACCCGGGCATAGTCGAGCAAAGAATTAACCAACTGCTGCATCCTGCTGGAGGCCGAGCCGATTCGGGCCAGATAGTCCTGGCCTCGCTCGTCCAGTTCGTCGGAGTACTTGTGGCTCAATCGTTCGGAAAAGGCTGAGATCTTGCGGAGTGGTTCCTGCAGATCGTGGCTGGCGATGTGGGCAAAGTCCTGAAGGTCCCGGTTGCTGTCAGCTAGCAGCGCATTCGCTGCTCGAAGTTGTTCCTGAGCCAGAAACTCCTCGGTCCGGTCACGTCCCAGGCCGATGACGGCAACCAACTCGCGGTCGCTGTTGAACAGACCCTTGTAGATCACCTCGAACGTCCGGCCGCCTCCATCGGTGAAGTGCATGTTCGTCGCCGGCTCATCTGGGGACAGGTCTCGAAAGCGCTGTTGGCGAAGCTCGGCGATCTGCATACGCCGAGGGCTGTTCGAGATGTCGGTCAGGTTCTTGCCAACTGCAACCATCGACGTCGATTCGATCGAGTCCAGAAAGAGCCGGTTTCCGTACAACACCGTTCCGTCCGGACTCAGGATCACAATCCGATCGGGAAGGTCGTCGATGATGGCTTTGAACGGCGCATCAGGGTCATCGGGGGGAAGGCCTCCAAGCTCACCGGAGTTCTGGAACACCGCACGAAGTGCCGCGAACCGTTGATCAGACGCCAACACGGTGAGCCTCCAACAGCTCGGTCAGGGCCTCAAACGCGACCGGTTTTGAGAACAGGTACCCCTGTCCGAAGTCGTAGCCAAAGCTTCGAACCGCTCGCTCTTCGTGCTCGTCTTCGATTCCCTCCGCAACGGTGCGTAGTCCGAGACTCCTGGCGATGACCACGACCGCACGCAACAAACCAGCACCGGCGGGTTCACCGTGCCGGGTTACAAACGACCGGTCCGCCTTCAGCGTGTCGAGGGGCAGAAGATGTAGATAACTGAGCGAGGAGTAGCCGGTTCCGAAGTCGTCGAGGGCCAGCTTCACATCGAGATCCCGCAGTTCGTTGAGCACGCGAATCGCCCGTTCCACATGTCCGACCATGACGCTCTCGGTCACCTCGAGAGTTAGAGATCCGGGAGCGAGCCCCGAGTCGAGCAACAGCCCGCGAGTGTTCTGCACGAGCAGCTTGTCCTCCAATTGCCGGGTGCTGAGGTTCACGCTGACGCTTAGCGGTCGACCGAGATGCCGTTGCAGGTTGGCGGTGTCATGCACCGCACGGTTCATGACCGAACGTCCCAGCTGTTCGATCATGCCGGCGTCCTCTGCGATTGCGATGAACACGTCCGGCGTTACGACGCCGTGATCGGGGTGGGTCCAGCGAGCCAGCGCTTCGAAGCCTCGGATCGATCGGTCACTCAGGTTTATGATCGGTTGATAGGCGATGCCGATTCCACCCTCGGCGAGGCTGGCCCGCAGGTCCTGCTCCAGCCGAAGTCGTTGCAGCGCGGTGTCATGCATCGACACCTCAAAGATGGACATCCGATTTTTGCCCTGAGCTTTGGCGTTGTACATCGCTACGTCCGCATTGCGCAGCAGTTCGTCGGATATCAATCCGCCATCTGCAAGGGCCACACCGGCGCTACCTGAAGCAATCATTGGCAGACCACCCAGTTCAACCGGCTCGGAAAGGGCCTCTACCAGTCGATGGGCAATCTCGGCGGCCGCTTCGACGGAGGTGACGGTGTGAAGGAACACGGCGAATTCGTCGCCGCCCAGTCGGGCCACGGTGTCACTGGTGCGGACGCAGTCGAGAAGGCGGCCGGCCACGATCGCCAACAGTTCGTCTCCCGCCTCGTGACCGAACGTGTCATTGACCAGTTTGAAGTTGTCCAGATCAACGAAGATGAGGGCTGCCACTTCCCCGTCGATCGCCGCCGACCGCAGCCGGTTGTCGATCTTGTCCTTGAGAAACGTTCGATTGGCAAGACCGGTGAGCGGATCATGGAACGCCTGATATTCGAGCTGTTCCGACATTGCTTTTCGTTCCGTGACATCTCGAACGATCACGCTCCAAAAGCGTTGATCACCCGAGATCCACGAACTGACAGTCAGCTCTACCGGTACCAAACGACCCGAACGGTGAATGATCTGAGCCTCGATGGGTTTGGAGTTGACCGACTGGCCCACCGGGGGGTTGAGACGGCCGTCTTCGGAGTCGATATTGAGGACGTCGCCCAACCGATGCACGCTGGCATCGTTGAGAAACTCGAGGCAGGAACGATCCGTCAGCTCATCGATCGGCCGGCCCACCAGTTTCGAAGTGGCGCGGTTCGCCGCCAGCACGATCCCCGAGTTATCGAGCAGCACGATGCCATCGGTCGCTGACTCCACCACGGACCGGAAGCGAGCTTCAGATTCGCGTAGGCTCGTCATCACTGCGGCGTTGCCGATCGCATACCGGATCGATCGTTCGATCTGCTCAGCGTTGAATCGGCCCTTGACAAGAAAGTCCTCGGCCCCGAGCGCCAGAGCCTGGCGGTCGGCCTCGCCGTCGACCTGACCGGTCAACATTATGCAGGGCACCGACAGACCGGACGCGGTGAAGTGACGGATCACGTCGAGGCCGGTGTGGGGGCCAAGACGAAAATCAACCAGCGACACATCGAACCGCTCCAGGCCCCCGTTGGCTTGCAACGTGCGGACCTCCTCGAGCCCTTTGCACCACGTCAGCTTGTAGGCAGTCCCATCGACCTCCTCGAAAACTTCGGACGTCAGCAAGTAGTCGTCCTCGTCGTCCTCGACGAGAAGAACCTCGATGATCCGCTCTGTCATGGGGCCTAGCTGCCCACGGGAAGTCGCACGGTCTCAAGCCAGTACGAGTAGAGGTTGTGCAGGATCTTCACCAGATCACTGAACGAGTCCGGCTTAGTGATGAATGAGTTGACGCCCAGGCTGTACACCTCTGCCACTTCTTCAGGCGAGCTGGAGGTGGTGAAGACCACAACGGGCACGTGACGGAGTTCGGGGTCTTTGCGGATCTCGGCTAACGCCTGCTTACCGTCTTTTCGGGGCATGTTGAGGTCGAGCACTACGAGCACAGGATTCGGCGAACGGTAGCTTCGGAGTGCGTCGAGCAACTCCTGACCATCATCCACGGTGACCAACAGCTCCTCGAGGCCCAGCTCCTCAGCGGCCTCGGTAGCCATCAGCCGGTCGTCGGGATCGTCGTCAGCAAGAAAGATCAGGGCGGCCTGGGGGTTCACAACGGGACCTTTCAACATCAACAGCTCCGACCGATCGGACCGGGACCACAGCATGGATCTAGCTGCTTGTTGATCCATCGGCACGATGGGAGCTATCCTGAACCTTTCCGATGAGAGAACTACGGTTTGCTAGCTGTAGCTAATGTCACTGCTAACTATCGCGACCAATCACCAGGCTCGATCGTCAGAAGATCCGTGGGCGATGCCTGCTCCACGCCGCCTGCAGGCATCGCTCACAACTCCACCCCGCCCTTTCGACTTCTTTCTTCGCGACTTCCGGCGGGCCGTTGACGTCGGTATGGATGTGAGCGGCGGCCGTCGCACTTCCGCCGCGCCGGACGCCGCTCGCATCCATACCGAGAAAACGAAAAGAGGCCGGGCCCACTGGGCCCGGCCTCGCGTCGATAGGTAGAAACTACTTGTGGCGGCCTTCCGCCTCGGTCAGCGCCCGCTCCACCAGCACCTTCGACAGGTGCGTGCGGTACTCGGCGTCACCATTCAGGTCATCGGGAGGGGTACCCCCGTCAGCAGCCTTTTGAGCAGCATCGGCGTGCGACGCACCTGAAGCCAGTGCATCCTCAACCGCACTGGCCCGCATCGGAGTGGATCCCATATTCACCAGGGATACACCGGCGGAACCGTTGAGCACAGCGGCAACACCGACGATGGCCCAGTCCTGGGCCCGGCGATTGAACTTCTGGTAACTCCAGCCAGCCCCGGTCACCTTCGGAACACGGACCTCGGTCAACATCTCATCGTCAGCAAGCGCGTTCTCCAGGAACCCGGTGAAGAAGTCATCGGCAGAAATGACCCGTTCACCATTCGGACCCTTGGCCACGACCGAGCCCTTGAGGGCCAGGAGCGCAGCCGGCAGGTCCGAGGCAGGATCGGCGTGGGCGATTGACCCGCCGATCGTGCCTCGGTGACGCACTGAAGGGTCACCAACCTGAGAGGCGCAGTGAGCCAGCAGCGGGACATCCGTCTTGAGAAGATCACTCTTCTCCACCGTCATATGACGAGTGAGCGCACCGATGGCGATGTGATCGCCACCGTCGTTGATGTAGGACAGATCCTGAACCCGGCCGATGTCGATGACGACGGTTGGGTTGGCCAGGCGGAACTTCATGAGCGGGATAAGGCTGTGCCCACCGGCCATGAGTTTCGCTTCGTCGCCGTGTTCGGTGAGTGCAGCGATTGCACCCTCCGCCGAATCGACGGATACGTAGTCGAACTTTGATGGAATCATCTATGCACCGGCCTTTGCTTGTTGGATGGTTTTCCAGACCCGCATCGGACTGGCTGGCATCTCCATGTCGTTGATGCCGTGATGACTTAGAGCATCGCAGATGCCATTAATGACAGCCGCAGCTGATCCGATCGTGCCCGCCTCACCAACTCCCTTGACGCCCATTGGGTTGGACGTGCTCGGCGTGTAGGTGTAGTCGGTCTGAATCGAGGGAACCTCCATCGTCGATGGCACCAGGTAGTCGAGGAACGATGGATTCTTGCATTGACCATCCTCGTCGTACACGGCCCCTTCGAACAGGGCCTGAGCGACACCCTGAACGATGCCGCCGTGGACCTGCCCTTCGACGATCAGCGGATTGACCTGATTGCCACAGTCATCGACGGCGATGTAGTCGAGTAGTTCGACCTCACCGGTGTTTTCGTCTACCTCGAGCACTGCGATGTGGGTACCGAACGGGAAGGCGAAGTTCGGCGGATCGAAGACCATCTGCTCGTTGATGTTCGGTTCCATGCCATCGGGCAGGTTGTGAGCGGTGAAGGCGCCGTACGCAACTTCCTGAATGAGCAGGCCCTTGTCGGGCGAACCCTTCACACCGAAGCGTCCACCCTCGAACTCGAGGTCGTCGGGGTTGGCCTCCAACTGATGGGCGGCGATCAGGCGAGCCTTGTCGATCACCTTGTCACACGCCATCGAGATGGCAACACCACCGACCGCAAGCGACCGTGACCCGTACGTGTCCAGGCCTAGCGGACTGATCGCCGTATCGCTGTGCAACACCTCAACGTCATCGGGATCGACGCCGAGTTTGTCGGCCACGATCATCGACCACGAGGTCTCATGACCTTGACCGTGGGGCGTGGAGCCGCTGACGACCTCGACCTTGCCGGTCGGAAGCATGCGGACCGTTCCCGCTTCCCAACCGCCAGCGCCGTAGGCGAGACCGGCGAGAGCCCGGCTGGGAGCAAGACCACAGATCTCCACATAGGTGCACATGCCGATGCCCAGTTGCTTGGACTCGCCTGCGTCGCGGCGACGCTGCTGCTCGGCCCGAAGGTCCGACAGCTTGGCCATGTTCACGGCCATGTCGAGGTTCGGGCTGTAGTTGCCACTGTCAAATACGAGCGTCGAAGCGACCTCGAGATTCTCGAAGGCGTCTCCGCCTCCCAGGTAGTTGCGACGGCGGATCTCCTCGGGGGTTACTCCCACCTCACGAGCCAGCATGTCCATGGCCCGTTCGATGGCATAGGAAGCCTCGGGTCGACCTGCACCGCGGTAGGCGTCGGTGGGGGTGAGGTTCGTGAACCAGCCATCGCAGGTGAATCCGAACGCCGGGACGTCGTAGACACCGGTGTAGAGGAAGCTGCCCAGAAGCGGAACGCCGGGAGTGATGAGCATCATGTAGGCGCCCATGTCGGCATCGAGATGCACTCGGACGCCGGTGATCTTGCCGTCCTCGCCGGCGGCGACCTCGATCTTCTGACGCTGGCCTCGACCCTGATGGGTGGAGAAAGCGGCTTCGGAGCGGGTCTCGGTCCAACGGACCGGCCGGCCAAGTTTGTTGGCCAGAGTGACCGCGAGAAGCTCATCGGGGTTGACGTTCAGCTTGGCGCCGAAACCGCCACCGACCGACGGTGCGATGATTCGCAGTTTGGCCTCGCTGATGCCGGTGGTAGCTGCGATCATCACCTTCAAGATGTGAGGAATCTGCGAGGACGAATACAGCGTGATCTCGCCGCCGTGGGGAGACGGAACCGCAAGGACCCCGCGGGGCTCCATGGCC
Organism: uncultured Acidimicrobiales bacterium; assembly: GCA_937958015.1. Classification (GTDB taxonomy): domain Bacteria; phylum Actinomycetota; class Acidimicrobiia; order Acidimicrobiales; family SZUA-35; genus JABDIY01. The sequence goes on from CALGOA010000010.1 coordinate 7,825, forward strand.
GAGGGAATCAAACGTTGCTGTATGAACTCGCCGGTGACGGTGTGCGCCGCATTGGCGAACGCATCGTTGACCCCATCGGGGTTGGGTTCGAGGGCCCAATGGAAGGCCTTGTTGGTGGCGTGTTCGCTGTGGGCCACCTTCTGATCGGCCACCGCATCTTCGACGCTGGCTACGACCGGAAGCGGGGTGTAATCGACTTCGACCAGCTCGGCCGCATCGGCGGCCTGATAGCGGGTCTCGGCCAGCACGACCGCCACGATTTCACCGACGTGATGTACCTCGGTGGTCGCAGCCGGGAAGTGCGGCGGATTCACCATGTCTGGCGTCACCGGCCAGGCGCACGGAAGTGGTGCGGCCCAAAGACCCATCTCGGACAGTTCGGTACCGGTGTACACCGCATGGACACCCGGCATGGCCTTGGCGTCATCGGTGGCGATCGAACCAACGGTGGCGTGAGCGTACGGTGATCGCACCATGCCCATCCACAGCTGACCGACGGCCTGAATGTCGTCGACGAACTTGTTCTCGCCGGTCAGGAGGGCCGGATCCTCCTTGCGCAAACGGGCTGTGCCCATTACTGCAGTCATCTCGTTCTCCTATCCCGCTGCGGCCAGAACGGCCTTGACGATGTTGTGGTAGCCGGTGCAACGACAGAGGTTGCCCTCGAGGCCCTCACGCACTTCGGCCTCCGAGGGGGAAGGGTTCTCATCGAGTAACGACACGCTGGCCATCACCATGCCCGGCGTGCAGTACCCGCATTGGAGGCCATGGTTCTCCATGAAGCTCTTCTGCATCGGGTGCATCTCACCGTTGCTGGCGAGACCTTCGATCGTGGTGACGGTCTGGCCATCGGCCTGCATCGCCAACATGGTGCAGGACTTCACCGATTCACCATTCACGTGAATTGTGCAGGCACCACACGACGAGGTGTCACAACCTACGTTTGTACCGGTCAGCCCCAGGTCCTCTCGGATGAAGTGCACGAGCAGGGTGCGGGCCTCGATGTCGGCTGAACGGTCGGAGCCGTTCACATTCATTTGGATCTGCATGATCCCCCTTCAGTCTTTTGTCGGTGACATCTGTTTCTAGCGAGTCTTCCACAACCACCCCCGGTGTGACCAATGCAACACGGACAGCTCACCCCAACGGGCGACATCCTCGGGATTCTTCCCACGGGCCGGGCGTGGAACTGCCGTTATGGGTCATCTGCCCTAAGCGACCGGTGGCTTCACCCATACGGCGGCGGCGCTATGTGGTCGACGTAATGGGTGTCCATATCAAATCAGCGAGAGAAGGCAACAAATGAGCCCAACTTGCAACTCCAGCTTCGGTGCTCCAAGCATCCGCAAGTGGTGAAAGGCAGTTAGCAATGAACAACATCATGAAAGCACGAGTGAAGGCAACCACCGTCGTTGTCACCCTCTCCGGCTTCGTCGCCCTGACCGGCGCCGGCTACAAGTGGTGGTAACGAGAGCCTGAGGGCATCTCCCAACACCACATCATCTGTTCGGCGGGTGTCCTCGGACGCCCGCTGATGTCGTTTTCGGGCCTGTCTGCGAGGACCCCAATACCTAAAGGGGTCATCGAATTGAACCGACATTCCGAGTAGCCGCCTGACCCCACCCTGCCTAGTCGAGTGACATGACAGCTCTCACAAAATATCTCTCGGAGAAACGCACCGAGCTGTACGTGATCAGCATCGCCGTGGCGGCAGCGTTGCTGTTCCTCGCTCTCGCGGTTCACGAGGGCGAACGTGGCCTTGGGCCGCATCCGATGCTCTTTGTCAGCTTCGCATTCCTCGTCGTCGCCCTCGACATCCGGCCCCACCCGTCGCTCACCGAGGACAGTACGTTCACGTTCTCTTGGACCTTCGCCTTCGCCCTACTCCTCGTGGCGCCGGTGTGGGCCGGCGTCCTTGCCTGCGCAACCGCCAGCCTCACATCCGACACGATCGGTCGACGGCCTCCGATTCGAGTGCTGTTCAACGCCTCCCAGTTTGCCGTGTCACTCTCGTTGGCCTGGTTGTCCGGCGACTACGTGGCTGACCTTCACGCAGTCCGGGACGGCGGCGGGGTGTCCCTTCGTTGGCTCGCCGGTGTTCTCGTCCTGCTCCTGGTCGGTATCGGGCTCAATTCGCTCCTGCTCGGCGTGGTTGTTGCAATGCATCAGAGCCTGCCCATCGTGCAGATGACCGTCCGTTTCATGGTCGGAAACCTCAACACCGACGGACTGCTCTTCGCTCTTGCCCCCGTCTTTGTCCTGGTCGGCATCTATGGACCCTGGCTTCTCCCCGTTCTTCTGTTGATCGTTTGGACGATCCTGCAGAGCGCCCGTATCGCGATGCGCAACCAGAACGAAGCAACCCACGACCAGCTGACCGAACTCCCGAACCGGCGGATGTTCGACGATCACGCCACGATGGCGATCGACGTTGCCCGATCCACCCAGCAGTCGATGGCGATCATCCACATCGACCTCGATGGATTCAAGGGAATCAACGACCGGCTGGGCCATCAGTTCGGTGATGAGGTTCTGAAGATCGTCGCCGAGCGGTTGCTGGGCGCCAAGAGACCCAATGATCTGGTCGCCCGTCTGGGTGGCGACGAATTCGCCATTCTCATGCCTTCGGTTGACTCGATCGACGACGGTCTCACCGTCGCCCATCGACTCTTGGAGCAAATCCAGATCCCCTTCGAGGTCGACAACATCCCACTGTCGGTCGGCGCCAGCCTCGGTGTTGCGATGTTCCCCGAACACGGCCAGGACCGACAGGCACTTCTCCACAGTTCTGACATGGCTATGTACGCCGCCAAACGGCGGGGTACGGGAGTCGAAGCGTTCGAGGGAACGGCCGACCGAAAAGGCCCGGGCCGACTGGCCGTCATCAGCGATCTTGCCGAAGCGATCGAGTCGGACGATCAGTTCACCCTCCACTACCAACCCGTCCTGAACGCTGGAACCGGTCGGATCCTGCGCCTGGAGGCTCTGCTGCGCTGGGAGCACCCCCGCTTCGGGTGGATCCCGCCGGCCGATTTCATGCCCCAGACCGAACAGACCAACCTGATCGGCGCACTGACGACCAAGGTCATGGGTATGGCGTTCGAGGACTGTTCTCGTTGGAAGGCCCTCGGGGCCACCGACGTCGGTGTTGCCGTGAATACCTCGGCCCGCAACGTCCACGACTCACGCTTCTCCGTTTCGGTGAAGGAGCTGATGTCCCGGCACGGGCTGGAAGGTTCCGACATTGAACTTGAGATCACCGAGAACGCAATCATGGAGGACGTCGCCGGTTGTGGGGTTGTCCTTCAGGATCTGCGGGCGATGGGAATCTCAATCGCGATCGACGACTTCGGCACCGGTTTCTCTTCGCTCACCGCATTGCGGGACCTGACGATCGACCGAATCAAGATCGACCGGTCATTCGTCAGCTCATTGCACGGAGGCTCCCCCGACTATTCGATCGTTCGCTCGGTGATCGACCTCGGCTCAAACCTCGGGCTCCAGACGGTTGCTGAGGGTATTGAATCGGTCGAGGTCCTCACCCTGCTCCAGCAGCTGGGTTGCGAGGAATACCAGGGATTCCTGGCCTGCTCACCCCGACCCTTGAACGAGCTTCTTCCCATCTTGAAGAACGGCTTCCTTCGCCCCGCCGGCGCAAGGTTCGAGCCCATCGCGTCAGACGCAATCAACCCCGAGGTCTTCGAAGGCTCCGAGACCGTGGAGACCATCTCATGATCGTCGTCGCTGGATTCCTGCTCGTGGTCATGACCGTGCCGCTGCTCGGCGGCAGGTTCTCCCGTTTGGGAGCGCTGCAATTCGAGCGCGGCTGGCTCATCACGTTGGCCATGATCATTCAGATCCCGATCACCACGTTTGCAACCGACTGGTTGTCCAACTCGATGACCGCCATGGTCCACCTCATCACCTACCTCTTCGCCTTTGCGTTCGTTTGGGCCAACCGGGCCCAGATCGGGATGGCGGTTCTTGTGGTTGGAGCCATCTGCAACTTCGCCGCCATCGCGGCGAACGGTGGAGTGATGCCGGCCTCGGCCAGTGCGTTGGAGACCGCCGGCCTACAGACCGAAGAAGACTTTCAGAACAGCGGCTTCGTCGAAGACGCCAACCTTGCGTTTCTCGGCGACATCTTTGCTATTCCCGAGGGCCGCCCCTTCGCCAACGTCTTCAGCATTGGCGACATCCTGTTGGTGTTGGGCGGCGGCTACGTGATCCATCGTGGCAGTGCCTCGATCCTGTTCCCGAACCGGCGGCGCGATGCCATCGTTGAAGAATTCTGGGCCCGTTTCGACGCAGCCAACGGTTCTCCCGACGAGGCCCTCAACGAACCCGAAGTCGCCGAACCGGTCTCGGCGTAAGAACGTCTCTTATCCGTAGGCCGCGATGAGACGGTCTCCCGCCTCGGCCAGAAACGCATCGGACTTGGCGAAGCAGAACCGGATGTGATGGTCGCCCATGCGTTCGTCCTGATAGAAGACAGAACACGGCACCGCAACGACCCCGGCTTCTTCTGGCAGCGCCATACAGAATTCGACACTCTTCTTCTTCGACACCGGTGAGATATCCGCGGTGGCGAAGTACGTCCCCTCGGGTTCGAGCACGTCGAATCCCGCTTTGTCCAACTTCTCACACAGCAGGGTCTTCTTCGCCTCCATCTCGACGCCGAGGCTGTTGAAGTAGTCGTTGGGCAGGCGCAGGCCCACTGCGACGGCGGGCTGAAACGGCGCTCCGTTCACGAAGGTAAGGAACTGCTTGGCCGTTCGGATCGCGGACAGAATCGGCGCTGGCCCAGTGGCCCAACCCACCTTCCACCCGGTGAAGCTGAATGTCTTTCCAGCCGAGCTGATGGTTACCGTGCGTTCGAACATGCCCGGCAGGCAGGCCAACGGCACGTGGGTGCCGGAGAACACCATGTGTTCGTATACCTCGTCGACGATCGCTATCACGTCGTGTTCCTGACAGAGTTCCGCCAGCAGCTGCAGTTCCGATGGGGTGAACACCTTGCCGGTCGGATTGTGCGGGGTGTTCAACATCAGCAGTCGAGTCTTCGGCGAGAAGGCGCGCCGCAGTTCGTCGTCATCGAAGCCAAACGTGCCGTCGCTTTGGGGTAGCAGTGGGACCGTCTTGAGAACGGCTCCGGCCATGGCGATCCCCGCCCCGTAGCTGTCATAGGTCGGGTCGAAGGCGACCACCTCATCACCGGTCTCGCACAACCCCAGGAACGATGCTGCGAGGGCCTCGGTGGCACCTGCGGTTACCAGCACCTCGTCGTTCGGGTCGAGGTCGAAGTCGTAGAACCGGCGTTGGTGTTCCGCTACGGCCTTCCGGAGGTCCATCGTCCCGGGACCGGGTGAGTATTGATTCACTCCGGCGAATATCGCGTCGATCGCAGCCTGCTTCACCTCGTCGGGACCGTCGGCGTCGGGATACCCCTGCCCCAGGTTGAGCGCTCCAGTCTGGGCTGCGAGGGCGGACATCTCGGCGAAGATTGTGGTGCCGAACCCTTGGAGACGGGACGCAAGGTACGGGCGGCGCGACATGCGGCCAAGGGTATGGGATACCGACGGTGCAATGTCCGATCCGCCGAACGGGCAACGTCACCCCGCAAATTCCGTGCCCCACCCACAACACCGCAAATTTCGTGCCCCACCCGCAAACCTCGTGGGTCCCGCACGAAGTTTCGGGGGAATGTGGGTCCCGCACGAAGTTTGGGGACGACGGGGGCCGGGGGGCGATACCGTCCGGCTGATGCATCGGGGGCCACATTCTGACCGCTCCCGGTCCGAACCGTGATTCCCACCGCGGAACCACCTGCTCACGGACTCCGCAAAGCCGAGTTCATCGCCCTGATCTCACTGGTCACCGCAACGATCGCCATCTCGATCGACACGATCCTTCCGGCCTTCGACGACATCGAGGACCAATTCTCTCTTGCGGACGGATCGTTCTCGGTCTCGTTGTCGATCACCATCTTTCTCATGTTTCTCGGCCTCGGGATGCTGGTCTGGGGACCGCTGTCCGACCGCTTCGGACGCAAACCGACGATGTACATCTCGATCGGCCTGTTCGTTCTCGGGGCCCTCATCTCCACTCTGGCTCCCACCTTCGCCACGTTTCTTCTGGGCCGCTCGCTTTGGGGGTTCGCCGCAGCCGGCCCACGGGTCATTTCGTTGGCGATCACCCGCGACTCCTACGACGGCGACCTGATGGCCCGGATCATGTCGCTCACCACCGCCGTTTTCCTCGTGGTCCCAATCCTCGCTCCCGGACTCGGAGAGGTCCTGCTCATCGTCGGGTCGTGGCGATGGACAACCGCAGTGGCGGCTGTCCTCGGCATCGTTGCAGCGGCCTGGTTCACCCGAATCGAAGAAACCCTGAACCCCGACGACGCCCTGCCCATGGAACTGGGACGCCTGGGACGAGCGGCTCGGGCGGTGGTCGCCGATCGCCAGACCCGCCTTTTCACCATTGCCTCGATGCTCGCCTACGGAGCATTCTTCCCGTGGCTGGGGAGTTCGGTCCAGATGATCGGCGAAGTGTTCGACCGCCCCGAACAGTTCGCGGTTCTGTTCGGGGCCAACGCCGTCGTTATGGCCCTCACGATTCTGTGTGTCGAACGACTGGTTCGCCGATTTTCCACCTACCCCGTCGCCCTGGTGGTCACTTCGGTCGCAGTGCCGGTGGGTGCTATCTACGTGATCGTCTCGCTGCTGGCCGATGGCGTGCCCTCGTTCTGGTTGTGGTTCGGGCTTGCATCGGTGCTGACAGCTGCGAATTCCGGGTCCACCCCCCTGCTCCAGACGTTGGCGATGGAACCGATGGGGGCCATCGCGGGCACCGCTTCATCGGTCACCGGAGCGATCATTTTCATCGGCGGAGCGGTGCTGGGTGGGGTGATCGATCGGGCGATCGATCAGACCGTGACGCCCTTCGGCGTCGGATTCGGGGTTTACGGCGCACTGGCGCTGATTGCGGTCCTTTTTGCCAATCGCTCCACGGCCGAATCCGACGATCAAAGGACGATTCCGGCGAGTTCTTAAGGAGGGCCAGTTCAGCGCCGATGTGAGCGGTATGTCCTCAAATGATTCGGGATCAAAAAAGCCACCCGTGACAATGTTGCTTGCGGCGATCGTGGGTCTTGCAGCCCTCGGCGGAGTCTCCTACTTCGCGTACGACTTCTTCGCAGGGGGTGACGACGCAGGCGAGGCTCAGGCCCCCGTCCAGGAGGAGGAGGCACCGACCGACATCCTCGAGGTTCCCGAGGAACTGACCGACCTGCAGATCGCAGCTCTTGACCGAGGTTCGGTTGTCGACCCGTCGGTGATCGCCAGCCGCGTGGGTCTGCTGCCCGCCAACAGCGTGAACCCCGGTGGCCTGTCCTCCACCTTCGTGAACCAGGCCGTGGCGTTCTGCTCGGGTGAGTCCGACGAGATGCAGGGCAACGCTCCCGATCTCAGCGATCCCGACGAGCTGATCATCATTCAGCACCCCGATGCCCAGGGTCAGTGGTTCCCCCACTACCAGACCCGCTACTCCGGCGATCCGGAGTTTGTCACCTGCGTAGAGACCCAGCCCGAGTCGTCGCTGCGTGACGTGTGCGTGTTTGCCGACATTCCCGCCGAACCGCCCTTCGAGGACGACGAGAAGGAGTTCGGCCTCTACGAGATGCGCTGGACCGCAGTGAGTTACGAAACCAGCGCCGGCACTCCGGTGAAGGTGACCCGTCCCGATGACGTGATCGTGACCCCCAGCGGTTGCCCCGAGGCACTGTCGGTCCCCGGAGACGGAAACACGCTCTTCCCGGACTACGTCAACCCGTTCGAGTACGACGGCGAGACCCCGGATCCGGCCCTGGCCAGCGAACAACCCCTGCCGCTCTTCGCCAAGTTCTACGCTCCCCTGCCGGCCGCCTTCGCCCGCACCGACATCGAACTGGCCGGCCCCGAATCAGCCGCCAGTGCCGAAGTCACCGCCTTCTCCGGCCCCGCTGGAACCCGTTTCATCCAGATGGAAGCCGCCCACCTGTGCGCAACTGGACAGGCGCCCAAAGCTGGTTATGTCGGCAACACCCGCGAGGGTGACTTCATGGTGGCCGGCACCGAGATCGTCAACGACGACCCGCTCACACTGCCCGATCTGATCTCCTGCTTCGAAAGCAGCCGTGGCGACCAGATCTCCAACTGCACCTACGTCATCGACCCACTGCTCGAGACCAAACGCGACGAACCGATCTTCGCCCTCGACTGGTCGGCCAAGGTGTTCGATCGCCAAACCGGCGAGCTGAGCCTCTCGACCAACGGCGTCATTGAATCGTTGCCCGAGGACGTTTGCCCCAACCGCTGGCAGCCCGGCGTTGCCATCGACTCCGAACGACCCGTAGCGGTCGCCGGGGGCGAGGTGGACGCCGAAGAGGATGGCGAGGAAACCGACGAGGAAGAGGATGAAGAGTCCTCCGAAACCGACGAGGAATCGGCGCCCTAAGTTCGGCAGTCAGCCTGACGAGGAACATGAAAGAGCCCGGGCCGATGGCCCGGGCTCTTTTGCGTGGTACCTCAACCGGCTCTACGAACCGAGTGAGCCTTAACCGATGCGGTCGGTGAAGCCGGAAGCGGCAACCCCTTCGACCTCACGGTTCTTCTGGGCGAGGAAGTCTGAAACGTCTTCTTCACCGGAGCTGTAGAACGCCATCGGCTCGTGATCGGGAGCTTCGGTACCTACATTGCGGTGACGCATCAGACCGGTACCGGCAGGGATCAGCTTGCCGATGATGATGTTCTCCTTCAGCCCGATCATCGAGTCGGAACGACCCTCGATCGCAGCTTCGGTGAGCACCCGGGTGGTCTCCTGGAACGAAGCTGCCGACAGCCAGCTGTCGGTAGCCAGCGACGCCTTGGTGATTCCCATGATCTCGGGAACACCCTGAGCCGGACGAAGACCATCGGCCACCATCTGCATGTTGACGTCACGGAAGTGCCACTGATCGACACGCTCACCGGGCAGGAAGCTGGACTCGCCGGCATCCTCGATACCCACACGACGGGTCATCTGGCGAACGATCAGCTCGATGTGCTTGTCGTGAATGCTTACGCCCTGATCGCGGTAGACCTTCTGGACTTCCTCCACCAGGTACTGCTGGGTCTCGCGGATACCACGAATCTTCAACAGTTCCTTGGGGTCGCGGGGACCGTCGACGATCGCATCACCAGCCTCGATCTGATCGCCATCCTTCACCTCGAGGCGGGCGGCGAGAGGCACGGTGTACAGGTCCTCTTCGCCTTCCTCGGTGATGACGGTGATGTTGTTGCCCTGACCGTCCTCGTCGGAGATCCGAACCGTGCCCGAACGGGTAGCCATGGTGGCGGCTCCCTTGGGGGTACGGGCTTCGAACAGTTCGACGACTCGGGGCAGACCACCGGCGATGTCGGCGCCACCGGCCACACCACCGGTGTGGAAGGTACGCATGGTGAGCTGGGTTCCCGGCTCACCGATCGACTGGGCTGCGATCACGCCGACCGCTTCACCAACCTCGATCATCTTGCCGGTAGCAAGGCTCATGCCGTAGCTGGCACCGGTGATACCCCGGGGGGAATCGTCGGTCAGCGGCGACAGGACCCGAACCGAGGTCACGTTGGGATCGTCGCGGAGCGCAATCATGTGCTCCTCTTCGACCATCGTGCCCTTGGGGATCGTCGATCCGTCAGCCAACTCGATGTCGTCGGCAAGGACCCGGCTGTACAAACGGTTCTCGAGGTAGGTCCGCACCATGCGGGCATTCTCATCGATCGGTGAACACTTCTCGCCGGTCTCACGGTCGTAGTAACCATCGGGCTTGATGTCGTCGAGCACCAGGGCCCGAACCGGCTTGCCGTCAGCGAAGGGGTCAACATCGTTGATGATGACTTCCTGTGCAACGTCGACCAGACGACGGGTGAGGTACCCGGAATCAGCGGTTCGGAGTGCGGTGTCGACCAGACCCTTACGGGCACCAGGAGTCGAGATGAAGTACTCGAGCATCGTGAGGCCTTCACGGAAGTTGCTCTTGATCGGACGGGGAATCATGTCGCCACGAGGGTTGGCGACCAACCCGCGCATGCCGGCGATCTGACGAACCTGCATGATGTTGCCCCGGGCCCCGGAGGTGACCATGACATCAACCGGGTTGAACAGCTTGGAACGCAGATGCGTCTCCATGGCGTCCTTCACCTTGTTGGTGGCAGTGGTCCATACCTCGACCTCACGCTGACGACGTTCGCCGTCGGTGATGACACCCTTGAGGAACTGCGCCTCGATCTTCTCGGCTTCCTTTTCGTGGGAGTCGAGGATCGCACGCTTCTCGGGCGGGGTCTGCACGTCGTCAACCGACACCGTGAGGCCTGAGCGGGAAGCGAACTGGAAGGCGAGATCCTTCATGGCGTCAAGGGCGAGGGCTACCTCACTCTTGTCGTAGTTGGACGCAAGGTCGTCGACGATCACGCCGATCTCACGCTTGCGGATCACCTTGTTGACGTACGGGAACTCGTCGGGCAGCGTGTCGTTGAAGAACAACCGACCCGCCGTGGTGGGGTGGTAGGTGGCGGCAACACCGTTCGCCGGGGTGGCGACCAGCTTGGGGATCCGCACCTCGATGGGCTGATGAAGAGCGATAACGCCGCTCTCGTATGCCATGTGCACCTGGTTGGAATTGCGGAACACCGGCTTGGGGGTGTCCTCGGGGAACTCCCGTTCCTCCGACAGGTAGTAGATACCGATGACCATGTCCTGGGTCGGGGTGACCAGCGGACGACCATGGGCGGGGCTCAGCACGTTGTTGGCGCTGAGCATCAGTACCCGAGCTTCGGCCTGGGCCTCGGCGGACAATGGCAGGTGGACTGCCATCTGGTCTCCGTCGAAGTCGGCGTTGAATGCGGTGCACACCAGCGGGTGGATCTGGATGGCCTTACCTTCGACGAGCACGGGCTCGAACGCTTGGATACCCAGACGGTGAAGGGTGGGCGCCCGGTTCAGCATGACCGGGTGTTCCTGGATGACCTCTTCGAGGACCTCCCATACCTGCGGACGGCGACGCTCGACCATGCGCTTGGCGCTCTTGATGTTCTGCGCCAACTGCTCGTCGACAAGACGCTTCATCACGAAGGGCTTGAACAGCTCGAGAGCCATGATCTTGGGAAGCCCACACTGGTGGAACTTGAGAGTTGGTCCAACCACGATGACCGAACGGCCCGAGTAGTCGACGCGCTTTCCGAGAAGGTTCTGACGGAAGCGGCCCTGCTTGCCCTTGAGCATGTCGCTCAGTGACTTGAGAGGACGGTTACCGGGACCGGTGACCGGACGGCCACGACGGCCGTTATCGAACAGTGCGTCGACGGCCTCCTGCAGCATGCGCTTTTCGTTGTTCACGATGATCTCGGGGGCTCCGAGATCGAGCAGACGCTTCAGACGGTTGTTCCGGTTGATCACCCGGCGGTACAGGTCGTTCAGGTCCGAGGTGGCGAAACGGCCACCGTCGAGCTGCACCATGGGGCGCAGCTCGGGAGGAATAACCGGCACGACGTCGAGGATCATGGCGCGGGGGTCGTTCTGGCGACGGCCGTTCTCGTCGCGACGGTTGAACGCCGCCACGATCTTCAGCCGCTTGATGGCCTTCTGCTTGCGCTGGGCGCTCAGAGGCTTCTGACCCTCGGGCGGATCGATGTTGGTGCGAAGTTTGACCTCTTCGTCGTCGAAGTCAATCTTCTCGACGAGGCTGGCGATGGCGTCAGCGCCCATCCCACCTTCGAAGTAGTCCTCCCAGCGGTCCTTCATCTCACGCCACAGAGCTTCGTCTTCGACGATCTGGCGAGCGAACAGGCCCTTGAAGGTGTCCCAGGCCTGATCCAGCATGTCGAGCTCCTGCTCGTACTGGTCACGGACAGCGGTGAGTTCCTTTTCGAACGCACGCTGGCGGGCCCGGATCTCAGAATCCTTGGCCTTGCCCTTTTCCATCTCGGCTACTTCGGACTCGAAGGCCTCGTGCTCCTTGGCGAGCTCGAGTTCCATCTCCTTCACAATGACCTCGCGGTCACCGATCATCTCGGCCTCAAGGCTGGGGAGATCCTCTTCGCGCTTTTCCTCATCGACCTCGGTGACGAGGCTGGCTGCGAAGTAGATGACCTTTTCAAGCTGCTTGGCCTTCAGCTCTTCACGGGGTGTGGTTCCCATGAGGAGGTACGCCAACCAGGAGCGGGTGCCGCGGAGGTACCAGATGTGCACACAGGGAGCGGCAAGCTCGATGTGGCCCATGCGCTCGCGGCGCACCTTGGAGCGGGTGACTTCAACGCCACACCGCTCGCAGATGATTCCCTTGAAACGAACCCGCTTGTACTTTCCGCAGGCGCACTCCCAGTCCTTGGTGGGGCCGAAGATCTTCTCGCAGAAGAGTCCGTCCTTCTCAGGCTTCAGGGTTCGGTAGTTAATGGTCTCCGGCTTCTTTACTTCGCCGTTGGACCACATACGGATGGAGTCCGCAGTGGCCAGACCGATCTTTAGCTGATCAAAATCGTTTACATCAAGCACTAGTCAGTTCCCTCTTGGTGATCAGGCTCGAGCCGCACGGGCGGCTGCACGGGCTGCGTCTTCTTCATCGGATCCCCGCTCAGGGCGGGACAGGTCGATACCGAGTTCTTCGGGAATGCGGAACAGCTCGTCGTCGAGCTCCCGCATTTCGATTTCGGAACCGTCCTTGGACAGCACCTCAACGTTGAGGCACAGGGCCTGCATCTCCTTGATGAGCACCTTGAAGGACTCGGGGATGCCGGGCTCGGGAATGTTCTCGCCTTTGACGATGGCCTCGTAGACCTTCACCCGGCCGAGCACGTCGTCGGACTTGACGGTGAGCAGTTCCTGCAGGCAGTAGGCCGCTCCGTAGGCCTCGAGGGCCCACACTTCCATCTCACCAAAGCGCTGGCCACCGAACTGTGCCTTACCACCGAGCGGCTGCTGGGTGATCATGGAGTACGGGCCGGTGGAACGGGCGTGGATCTTGTCGTCGACGAGGTGGCTGAGCTTGAGGATGTACATGATCCCGACCGTGATCGGGTTGTCGTACGCCTCGCCGGTGCGACCGTCGAAGAGTTGCGCCTTGCCGTCGTTGCCGATGAGGCGTTGACCGTTGGCGGCTTCGGGATTGAGGTTCTCGAAGATGCTTTGGATGGTGGGCTTGTTGCCGCTCAGTTCGGTCTCGTCCCACTTGGCACCGTCGAACACGGGGGTGGCGACGAGCGTGGAGGGCGTGGTGAACGGACGGGTCTTGTTGACGTTGTTGCGAAGCGGCTCTTCGCCGACCTTCTCGCCTCCGACGTCCCAACCCCAGCGGGCGGCATACCCGAGGTGGCTCTCCAGAACCTGGCCGACGTTCATTCGGGAAGGAACACCGAGCGGGTTGAGGATGATGTCGACAGGGGTTCCGTCGGCCATGTACGGCATGTCTTCGGACGGAAGGATCCGGGAGATAACACCCTTGTTGCCGTGACGTCCGGCCAGCTTGTCGCCAACGCTGATCTTGCGCTTCTGGGCCACATAGACCCGGACGAGTTGGTTGACGCCGGGAGGCAGTTCGTGGCTGTCGTCGCGGTGGAACACCTTGACGTCGATGACCTTGCCGGTCTCGCCGTGGGGAACCTTCAGGCTGGTGTCACGAACCTCGCGGGCCTTCTCGCCGAAGATGGCCCGCAGGAGGCGCTCTTCAGGGGTCAGCTCGGTCTCGCCCTTGGGCGTGACCTTTCCGACCAGCACATCGCCGGGACCGACGTCGGCGCCGACCCGGATGATGCCGCGCTCGTCGAGGTCGGCGAGGATGTCGTCGGACAGGTTCGGGATGTCCCGGGTGATTTCTTCCGGGCCGAGTTTGGTGTCACGAGCGTCGATTTCATGCTCGTGAATGTGGATCGAGGTGAGAACGTCGTCCTTGACCAGACGTTCGTTCAGGATGATCGCATCCTCGAAGTTGTAACCCTCCCAGGGCATGAACGCTACGACGAGATTCTTACCGAGGGCCAGTTCACCGTTGTCGGTGGAGGGGCCATCGGCGAGGAGGTCGCCCTTCTTGAAGCGATCGCCGGGGCCGACGCGGAGCTTCTGGTTGATGCAGCTGTCCTGATTGGAGCGACGGAACTTCATGAGGCGGTGCACGACACGTCCCATGGTCTTGTATTCGAGCACCAACTCGTTGCCGTCGGCCTCGGCCACGACACCGTCTTCCAGGGCGGAGATGGTGTCGGCGGCGTCGATCGCGGCCCGACCCTCGATACCGGTTCCGATGTACGGAGCCTCGGGGGTAAGTAGAGGAACAGCCTGACGCTGCATGTTGGCGCCCATGAGCGCACGGTTCGCGTCGTCGTGTTCCAGGAAGGGGATGAGGCCGGTACCGATCGAAACGATCTGCTTGGGCGAAACGTCCATCAGCTGCACATCGGCGGGCGGAACAGACGAAATCTCGGTGGTGGCGCCGAAGAAGATGTCTCGTTCCAGCTGCAGTTTGAGGTCGTGCAGCGATGCCGACTGGGGCGACCGACGCACGAGGACTCGATCGTCGAGGAACGTGCCGTCAGGGCCAACCTTGGCATTGGCCTGGGCGACGATGTATTCCTCTTCTTCGTCGGCGGTCATGTAGCGGATCGTGTCGGTGACCTTGCCGTTGACGACCTCGCGATAGGGCGTCTCGAGGAAGCCGAACTCGTTGACCCGGGCGTAGCTGGAGAGGTAACCGATCAGGCCGATGTTGGGACCTTCGGGGGTCTCGATCGGACACATGCGGCCGTAGTGGCTGAAGTGAACGTCTCGGACTTCGAAGCCGGCACGGTCACGGCTGAGGCCGCCGGGGCCGAGCGCCGAAAGACGACGTCGGTGGGTGAGGCCCGACAGGGGGTTGACCTGATCCATGAACTGCGAGAGCTGGGAGGTCCCGAAGAACTCCTTGATCGCAGCGACCACGGGTCGGATGTTGATGAGCGTCTGGGGCGTGATGGCCTCGACGTCCTGGGTGGTCATCCGCTCACGGACGACCCGCTCCATGCGGGATAGGCCGATACGGACCTGGTTCTGAATGAGCTCACCGACCGAGCGGACCCGGCGGTTGGCGAAGTGGTCCTGATCGTCGAGGCGGTAACCCGGCTCGGCCTGCATGAGGTGCAGCAGGTAGGTGCAGGCAGCCACGATCTCGACCGGCGACAGGACCGCCTGATCCTCTTCGGGCTTCTCGATCAGATCTGCGATCATCGGGAACAGCTCGATGAGCTTGTCAATTTCGGGACCGAGCTTGCGATTCAGCTTGTACCGACCGACCCGCGACAGGTCATAACGCCGGGTCTCGAAGAAGGCGTTACGGAGGTAGCTCTTCGCGGCCTCGACGGTCTGGGGTTCACCCGGACGGGCTCGCTTGTAGATCTCGATGAGCGACTCGTCCATCGTGGGCGAGTTCTCGGCTTCCTTCTCCCACTGGCCTTCGAGGAAGTCGAAGTGGTCGACGAATGCCTGCAGGAATCCGGGGGCGTTCTCCTCGTCGAACCCGAGGGCACGAAGGATGGTGAACACGGGGATACGGCGCTTGCGGGCCACGCGCACACCAGCTGTGGGGTGTTTGCCGGTCTTGTGTTCGACGTCAAACTCGATCCATTCGCCCCGGTAGGGATGAATGGTGCCGGTCACCATCTGGTGCTTGGCGAGGTTACGCAGACGGAACCGCTCGCCGGGCTGGAAGATGACGCCGGGCGACCGAACGAGCTGGGACACCACGACACGCTCGGTGCCGTTGATGATGAAGGTGCCCTTGGTGGTCATCATGGGGAAGTCGCCCATGAAGACGGTCTGCTCTTTGATTTCGCCGGTGTTGGCGTTGATGAAGCGGGCCCGCACGAAGATGGGCGCCGCGTAGGTCATGTCCTTTTCGCGGCATTCCTCGACCGAATACTTCGGAATCGGCTTGAGATCTTCGTCCTGGGGATCGAACTCAAGCTCGAGGTGAAGGGTCTCGGTGAAGTCGCGGATCGGGGAAATGTCCCGAAAGGCGTTCGAGAGACCTTCGTCGAGGAAGTACTTGAAGGAGTCACGCTGGATGGAAATGAGGTCTGGCAGAGGCAGTGCCTCTTCCAGTTTTCCGAACGAATAACGGTCGCGAGCAACGGTACGTGCAGGCAAGGGTCACCACCTGGTGTAAGGCATTATGAATGTGGCCAAGGAGTCGGCCGTGCAGACGCGACGAAGAAGCCGAAACAGAATTACTCGGTTACGAGGGTCAACGAAGCGGGCACGACTGGTACAAGGCTAGTGGGATGCGCGCCTACAACGCAACGCTTCCGCGACTCGAAAACCTTATGACGCCCACGGTATGTGGAACTCGTATGGGCGAGATTGAAACAACCAGCGGCCCAAAAGTCAAGCATCACCCGACCGATCCACGCGTTCCATTGACCGATCCAGGCCTGTGAACAGGAACTTTCTGATGAACAAGCAGTCACTCCGAGGACCCTTTTGGGTGCGACGGTTGCGCCGATCCTCGATCGTTTGCTTCACTGACGGGGCGGGAGCGGGGCAAGAAACGATGCTGGGCGTCACAATCGACATCACACCAAAGGTGCCGGCCAAGACGGCTGGATTTGCGACCGGTCCGGTGGCGACGCAGATCGGCGACCCTCTCGAGGCCAACATCGTGCTCCTCACGGTTCAGAATGGCCCCGATATCTGTCTGATCGCCCTCGACCTGCTGTACGCCGGCGACATCGATCGCGAACTGCGCCGCTGGGGTGAACCGCTGGACCTGACCGTCCGAACCGCGGCGAGCCATACCCACTACGGTCCACCCACCTCGTCGGAGCTACCCGAGCTGGGAGGTGTTGATGAGCCCTGGCTGGATGAGGTGATCCAGCGGATCAAGGACGCCATCGATTCCCTCCGGCAGTCGGCCACATCCGCAAGGCCACCATCGATCCAACGGCTTCGCGGATCGGCCCCGGTCGGCACGTTGCGGCGACGTCGTGGGGTGAAGGTATTGCGACGTCCCCCGTGGCTGTATGCCGGGGTCATCAACGCCCCCGACCGCCGATCGGACCCCATCGATTCGCTCGACATCATCCGACTGGGGAGCGCCAACTACCCCCAGGCTCTGCTCTGGTCAACGTCATGCCACCCCACCTCGTCACCGATGGATCAGAGCATCACCGCCGAGTTCATCGGGGAGGTCCGGCGGGTGCTGCGGGCCACGTTCGGAGAGTTGCCGATCCTCTTTTTGCAAGGCGGTGCCGGCGATGTTCGATCGACCGCCTCGGTTCCCCACGGAACCGACCGCCTCCTGGCCGAGATGAAGAGTGTGATCGGCCCGAAACCATGGATCGAGCCGTCTCGCGAGGAATGGTTGACGTGGTGTGGCCGTATCGCTGACGGCATCCTCGGGGCTGCACCGGTTGGACAGGAGGAGATTCTCGATCCTGGCGACGGTGGCCGGTCGTCGGTCACCCTCCCACTGACCCGACGCGGCGAACCGCTGCGACTCGTCGTGGAACGCACCCGGCTGTCTCCGACGATCGAACTGATCGGCGTCAACGCCGAGTTGATGTCGTCGCACCTGCCCTTCATCACACAGGCGCTTGGAACCAACGCGGTCGTCTACGGATACGCCGGCGAGGTGTTCGGCTACTACCCCCGAACGGCCATGGTGAGGGAAGGGGGGTACGAGGTTGACCTTCATCACCGAGCCTTTGAAATCGATGGAACGGTCCCGTCGGATCCCGATTCTCTCCTGCGCACCGCCCTCGACTCCCTGGGGCCCTCGACTCCCTGAGGCCCTGAGCCAGCAGGCTGGGGGTCAGGCTCGGGCGGCTCTGGCATTCTGCAACGCAGTGCGACCCCGCCGCAGCCACGGCTTGGCCACCAGGTTCAGATAGCTGTGCACACCACCGGACTCGAGCGAATCGCGCTCCCACGACAGCGGGCCCCCGTTCGAGACTTCATTCGAGATCCCCAACAGGGATCGATAACCAGGGGCGGCGTTACCGGCACGCTCCGATGCGGCCTCCGGCCGAGCGCCGAAAGGGTAGGAGAAGTGTTGTACCGGTGAGCCCACCAGTCGTTCGAGTTCGAGCTTCGAGTCCTGCATCTCCGCTGCGATTTCCTCGGTTTGCATCAGCGTCATGTTGGGATGGGTCGCCGAGTGGGAGCCGATCGTGAATCCCCGCGATCGGAGATCGATCAGTTCACCTGCGGTCAGGTACGGCTCGTTTCTCTCGAGGTACTGCTCGATCGTGTCGGTGCGCAGCATCCCCCACAACGACCGCGTGAGTTCATCCTTTCGATCCTGAGGCCATACGTAACTCCACCTCAGGAAGGACTGCTCGGCACCGGGAGGCCGAATCTCTGACTCGTGTGCCAACGTCGCCGCTGCGTCAAGAAGATCTGCGGCATCGACGGTCTGATCGAGGACGAACAGCGAGCAGCGCCACATCAGGTGCCGATTTCCGACACAGCGCGAGACACAGAACAACGTTGCACTCGCTCCGGCGGCTTCGAGGATGGGGGCCACGGTGTCGAGGTTCGAACGAAATCCGTCGTCGGTCGTGATCGACACCGTACCGGCGAGGTCCCGGCCGCGACCCGCCGACTCGACCGCCTCGTCTAGGCTGATGATCGCAAAGTTGCGTTTGAGAAATTCGACGTGTCGCTCGAACTCTTCAACACCTGTGGTCATCGGGTAGAACTCGACCGGATCGTCCGAGACAGCGTGATACATCACAATTCGGTGCTGGCTCCGCCCACCGGCGAGTCCCAGTGAGCCGATCCGACTCCAAATTGCTCCGCTCAGCTGGTCGCTAAACACAGAGTCTCCGCTCACACTCTTCGCCGCCTTTCACGTGCCCGCAGGTTAGTGGTCCAACCGACCTGCCCGAAAGCGAAAGGAGTGCGCTTGCGCCGCTCACACCAAACTGCCCCCGGCGTTCTCGCAAAAGTCTCCGGGCGATCAGCCGTCTATCGTCCCCTACACGATCGAATCGTCGAAGCGGACGTCGACCTCGGATTGATCGGAAGGCGGGTGGAATGACAGATCACGAAACCAGATCACGGACCGACGCCGAAGAGCTCTCGGCGCCCAGTTCGCGACGATCCCGGCTCGTGCGGGGCGGCGTCCTCATGAGCCTGGTCAGCATCGTCAGCCGTTTGTCGAGCCTTGTGGCCCAGCTCTTCCTGGGTCGGCTGCTTCTACAGGACGAGTTCGGCCTGTTCGCCATGGCCTTGGGGATCACCGGCATCGGGGGTGCACTTCGAAGCGCCCTATTGCCGGTTTTGGTCGACCATCTCGAAAACGATCCCCGAGAGTTCGATCGCACGTACCGGGTCGTCGTGGCCTCGTTGTGGTCTCTCGCTGCGGTCGGAATTGCGACATCGCCATCGGTCGGTTCAATCCTCGGCGAGCCCGATCTGCCGCCGCTTCTCGCCTTCATGATCCTGCTGATGCCGTTCCAGATTCTCGGATCGTTCGGGATCGCCCGACTCAGTCATCGCCTCGAGTTCGGATCGATTTCAAAGGTCTACACCGTCACGGGGCTCAGTCGTCATGTGGTCGTCGTGGCCGCAGCCTTCGCCGGATTCGGGGCGTACAGCATGGCCGGGGGGACCGCGTTCGCCGCGGCGGCAGAATTCATTCTGCTCAGACGGCACGGTCGATTCCTGCCTGAAACGGGTCTGCTGTCCCGTCAAACCATCACCGATGTGAAGGAATCGGTGCGTCGCGGCTTCTCCCTACGGGGCCGTCGCTGGATCTGGTTAGGTGCCATCGCCACTACGGCGGGGCTCTACGGTGACTACACCGTTGCGTCCATCTGGTTGGCGACCGGAATCATCGGCATCTACTACTTCGGCTATCAGCTGACCGGTTCGTTCTTCGAGCCGGTCAACCTCGCGATCAACACCGTGCTCGTTCCGGCCTTCGTCTCACTCAAGGATCCACGGGAGCGGCAGCAACGATTCCAGGAGACGGTCACCGTGCTGAGCATCGTCGGGGTCACCGTTTTCAATTCGGCGACGATCCTGATCGCACCCCTCGTTCATGTGATGTGGAACGGCAAATGGGATGAGGCGATTCCGGTCATGCTGGTCTTCACCCTTTTGGGACCGATTCAGGTCCTGCACACCGCATGCATTTCGATCGGCCGGGGTTCGGGTCTGTGGAACTTCTACTTCGGCGTCACCGTCGTCACCGGCGTCGTCACGATTGTCGGTGCTGCGATCGGAGCATCGCTGGGCACGCTTCTCTCGCTCGCAGTCGCCGTCACTGTTGCAGACGTGCTCGCCACCCTCGGAGCGTTGGTCGTGCTGTCGAGGCGCCTGGAGGCGCAGATGTCAAGGGTTCTGCTCGCAGCGGTGATGCCGTTCGCCCTGGGGGTCCCCGGTCTGCTAGCGGCCAATGCCGTCAGCCCCATCACGGATCCCACCCCGGATCGTCTTCTTCTCCGAACGGCGGTATTCGTCGTCGTGTCCGTCCTCGTGGTCGGCGGCAGTTACCGGAAGCTGCTGCTCAGCACCACCCGATCGCTTCTGCAGCGGAGCCCAGCGGTGTCGATCTCACCATCTTGAGGATCGCCCCGTTCGCGTCAGGACCTTCGCAGCAGTCGGATCGTGTCACGGCCCAAGACGGCAGCGCGGTAGCGAGGTGATTGTCGCACCGCTGTGGCGAACGGGCGTTGCTCGGCCCCGAAGCTGCGGAAGACGGGTTCAACACCGGCGAGCATGCTTCCCTCGAAGTCGAAGACCAGGCCGCGTTCGACGGCGAACTTGATGGCTTCCCACGTGACGAGACTTCCGGAGTTGCTGTTCCGAAGATCCGGGTCTGAACCAGACATGATGTCCCAGACGCAGGTGTCGTCGAACACGAGATAGTCCATTGTGTGCAGGGCGCCCGACTCGTCGAATGCGCCGATCATCCGCCGCGCCCCGGCCCGGGCCGCGGCTGAATCGACCCTTCGGATGAAGTCGTCTGACAGCAGAGGACTCATTCCCTGCCGGGCAAAGGTCTTCTTGTACACCCGCAAGAACGCCTCGATGTCGTCACAGACGCGCACCTCCAGGTTGTTCTGCGCGCTACGCACGGCCTTCCGACGGGACTTTGAAAGCAGTGCCCAGGCGGCGTCGGTTGTATCGCATCCCTCGATCACGTACGTGTACCGGAGCCCCAGCGTGAAACCCGCCTGGTGGAACGGGAGGGCCGTGCGGATCGAATAGTGACAGTTCTGCCGGACGAGATCGGCGGGAGGCAACAGCTCAACCAGTCCGGCGATGAGCTCCAGGTCGTGGGTGAGCTGTCGGGAGTACTTCTGTGCCTTTGACGGCGTTATCCAGGGCCCCAATGTCTGGGTGAGCTCGGGCATCGGCACCGTGTGGATCCGGCCTCGGAGCAGCGTGTCCCGAACGATCGGCATGCGCGCCTCCAATTCGCCCGATCCGCTGCGCAACTCGAGCACTTCCCACTTTCCTGGCGCGACGGCATCGAGCCACCAGTCCTGTTGAAAGACGCTGTTGGTTCCATGCTGTGTAGGACCGACATCGATGGTCATTCCGCCCGCCTCCGTTCCGCCGACCCAATGGTGCCATAGGGCCCTGCGGTGATCCACACGACCAACGTTCCACTCGAAGCAGGCAACCGGGACTGGTAGCGTCCTCGCACGCAATGATCGCCGGAGCGGACGGACGATCGCTTACGGCGGAGGCACACGATGGCGGAGACGCACATGTCGCAGAAACACAAGGGGCGGGCGCGATGGGCACCTTGGGGCGATCGGCTGGCCCGGTGAGGAATCCCAGCAGGCCGGCGAAGCGGCTGGCCCGGAGGATCTCTCACGACTACGGCCGCGCCGACCATCTGAACAGGTACCGCGAGGTTCTCCACACGGCCGTTTCCAGAGATTACCGAATCGGTTCGATGCTTGACCTGGCCGCAATGAAAGGAGCGACGCCGACCGACAAGTGGCTGATCCTTCGTCATGACGTGGACGTTGCACCGTCGATCGCCCGTCGAATGCTCGCCATCGAATCAGACATCGGCGTGACCGCGACCTACTACTTCCGGCTGTGCACCGCCCACGGAGCCGACTTCGACCACATCACGCGGTCGGGGGCTGACATCGGATACCACAGCGAGGAGCTGGCTACGGTCGCGAAGGCCTTCGGGGTCACGTCACCTCACGAGGTCCGCGAGATCACACCGGTGGCGAAAGAACTCGTCGTTGTAAACCTCGCCAGGTTCGCGGCGGCAACCGGTCGGACGATCCACCACGCATCGAGCCACGGCGACTTCGCGAACTCGAGACTCGGCGTAACCAACGCAACGCTCTACGACGACGAACTGCGACACCGAACCGGGATCAGGTTCGAGGCGTACGACGACGACGTGAATCGCCCGGTCACCGATCGGATCGCCGACCAGCCCGACGCCGTCGACGCATCACAACGAGCGATCAATGCGCTAGAGGCCGGTGGCCACGTTGTGTACTTCCTCAGCCATCCTCGGTGGTGGGGCTCAAGCCGGTCAGAAGCACTGATCGAGGATGTGAACCGGCTAGTTGATGCGGCGAGGTTCGCCCGTGGGGCACGGGGCCGCCGCATCGGCCCTTCGTTCTCGGTTTCCTGACCACGCTTTCACCTGCTCAGCAGGATTCTCACGATTGGTGATCAGTTTCGATTGCGGAGTTTTTTGCGGTGGGCAATACTCGCACTGCGGTAGTACATACGGGCGACGACTGGCTTGAAGGCAGGCATCTTGGCCAGTGCACACCATTGGCGGCAGTCCCTCGTGGACCGGCGGAAGGAAGAAAATGACACACCCCACACGCGCGGCAAAAGTCGCGCTCGTCGGTGCTGGTTACTGGGGCAAGAACATCGCTCGCAGTCTCAGCACGATCGGCGTCCTCGGAGCAGTAGTTGATGAGAATCCGGAACAGGCTGCAGCCATCGCTTCGGCGAACGGTTCGACGGCTCGCAGATGGCCCGACGTCCTCGCAGATCCCGACATAACTGCAGTTGCGATCTCGACTCCAGCGGCGACGCATGTTCAGGTTGCATCTGAGGCCCTGCGGGCCGGCAAGGACGTATTCGTAGAGAAACCCATGGCGCTTCTACCCGAACGAGCGGAAGAGCTCGCACGATTGGCCGAGGAAGAGGGGCGGGTTCTCATGGTCGGACACCTGTTGCAGTACCACCCCGCATTCATGCGCCTACGTGAACTCATCGCCGACGGTCGTTTGGGCCGGCTGCAGTACGTGTACTCAAATCGTCTCAACTTCGGGAAGATTCGCCGGGAGGAGGACGTGCTCTGGAGTTTTGCTCCACACGACATCTCGATGATCCTGTCCCTCGCGGGCGAGTACCCCAGCGAGGTACGAGCCGAGGGACACTTCGCTCTGCACGGTCGCATCGCTGATGTGACAATGACCCACCTGGCCTTCCCCTCGGGACTGGCTGCACATGTATTTGTGTCATGGCTCCATCCCTTCAAGGAACAGAAACTGATCGTCGTAGGCGATCGAGCCATGGCGGTGTTCGACGATCGGGAACCGCTCGATCGGAAACTGGCGCTTTTCGAGGCGGAGGTCCAATGGTCCGATGGTGTGCCCATCGCACCCAAGGTCGAGCCGACCTACGTCGAACTGGCTGAGATCGAGCCGCTCGTCAACGAGATGTCCCACTTCGTCGACTGCACACGGACGCGATCGACACCCCGAACCGATGCCAAGGAGGGGCTGCGGGTCCTTCGGGTCCTGGCCGAGGCAGCCAGCCAGCTGAAGAGTACGGCGACCGACTCTCAACCCACACCGACTCAGCCCGCCACCATTGAAAGGCCGGCGGGAGCCCACGAGACCGCGGTTATCGATCCAGGCGCCACCATCGGTGAGCGCACCAAGATCTGGCATTTCAGTCACGTCCTGGGGTCGACGAGTATCGGTTCGGACTGTTCGCTCGGACAAAACGTCGTCGCCGGCCCGAACGTCACAATCGGCGATGGCGTGCGGATCCAGAACAACGTAAGCATCTACGAAGGCGTCACTCTCGAGGACGGGGTGTTCTGCGGACCGTCGATGGTGTTCACGAACGTCACCACTCCGCGGGCGTTCGTTTCGCGAAAGGACGAGTTCGCACCAACTCTGGTCAGACAGGGGGCCTCCATCGGCGCCAACGCCACCATCGTGTGTGGCACCACCATCGGCAGGTATGCGTTCGTCGCAGCCGGCGCCGTCGTCACCAGGGATGTTCCCGACTTTGCACTGGTCAAGGGGGTTCCGGCCCGTCATGCGGGCTGGGTATCGCGGGAAGGCGAGATCCTCGGCGATGACCTCATATGCCCCCGAACCGGCGAACGCTACCAGCTTCGAGGCGGTGCTCTCGTCGAGTACGCCGACCAACCGGCGGAGGTGAAGGCAACATGAGCGGTCCCATTCCTCTCATCGATGTGCGTGCCCACCAAACCCGGATCGGCGACCAGATCAGGGCCAACATCAACGCGGTCGTAGATCACGGCAAATGGATCATGGGTCCAGAGGTCGCAGATTTCGAACGGTCGACAGAAGCGTTCGTGGGGGTCGATGGCGTCCACGCACTCGGCTGTTCGAATGGCACCGACGCCTTGGTTCTCGCAATGCAAGCGCTCGGCGTCGAGCGCGGGCAGGCCGTGATTTGTCCGGCGTTCACCTTCGTCGCCACCGCCGAGGCGATCGCAGTTCTGCAAGCGGTGCCGGTCTTCGCCGACGTTGAACTGGACGGGTTCAACGTAGATCCGAATGCGGTCCGCGACGCCGCCAAAGTTGCCAAAGACCAGGGCCTAACGATCGCCGGGATCTGTGCGGTCGATCTCTTTGGAGCCCCGGCCGACTACGACGCTCTCACCACGGTGGCCGAAGAACTCGACTGCTGGCTTCTGTCCGACGCAGCCCAGGGATTCGGCGGTTCCTACCGCGGCACCAAGGTCGGTGCCGTGACCGATGTGACCACCACCAGTTTCTTCCCGGCCAAGCCACTCGGCTGCTACGGCGACGGCGGCATGGTGTTAACCACCCGACCCGAAATCGCCGAGGCGGTGCGAAGCCTCCGGGTCCATGGCAAGGGAACCGACAAGTACGACAACGTCGCCATCGGCCAGAACTCACGGCTCGACACTCTGCAGGCCGCAATCCTGTTGCCAAAGTTGGCGATCTTTTCCGACGAGCTCGACGCTCGGGATCACGTCGCAGCTCGTTATGCCGAGGGGCTTGCCGACGTCGTTACCGTCCCGACGATCCGTGACGATGACCGCTCCGCCTGGGCTCAGTACACGATCATCACCGATCGCCGAGACGTTGTGCAGCGGGCACTGAATGATGCGCAGATCGGCAACGCCGTCTACTACCCCAAGCCGCTCCACCAACAGACGGGGTACGCACACTTCCATCTGCCCGCCATCGACCTCGAACGCACCGAATGGCTAACGACGCGGGTGCTCAGCCTGCCGATGTATCCCTATCTCTCGAGCGACGCTGTCGACCGTGTGATCGCAACCGTAAGGGGTGCCCTAGCCCAATGACATCACCACCGGATGGACAACTCCGAACCGCCGACGATCAGGTCATCGACCTTCGCGAGTCGGTTTCCGCCGAGCTTGCCCAGGCTCGGACATTCTTCGATTCCAAGCGGGTTGCCATCGTGCACTACGGCGAACACACTCCCCTCGATCCGGGTTATCGACCGTCCCGAATGGGACTGCTGGCCACCTGGTTAACCGAGGCTGGTGCGTCGGTCACCAGATTTGTGCCTACGTACTCCCCCTTCCTCAAGTTGCAACGGGATCTGAGATGGACGGGAACCACTAGCGGGGAAGGGGACCTGATCATGGTTCCGGTTCGAGCCTTCGCCGGAACCCGGTCGGTGGCACGGGCTGGCAACATCAGAGACCTCGCCCGTGGGGTAGCTCGTGCTCTGCAGGCCGACTCGGCCTATGACCTGTGCATCGTCGGGTATCCCCCGCCCGGAGTACTGACGGCGGTTCACAACGCGCTGGAAGGCGAGCTTCCGCTCGTCGCAGACATTCGTGATCTCTGGCCAGATGCGCTCGTGCCAAGCGCCAACCGTTATGTGTCGGGCATCGCTTCGATGATTGGGACCACGCTCGCCAACGAACTGAGATTCACCAGCGGCGTCGTGGCGTCGTCGCACGACCTGCTCCAGCGGGCACCGGCGTCCAAACGCCTTGGGGTCATCCCGCTTGGGCTCACGGCCACTGAACTACCCCAGATCCAACCGAGGATTGCCAATCCCATGGTGGCGCTCTTCGTCGGGTCTCTCAGCCATCTGTTCGACTTCGATTCGTTCATTGAAGGCTGGAGTCGTTTCATCGCTCGCTACTCCGATGCTGGTCACGAACTGCGGATCGTCGGTGATGGCGTTGCCGGCGATCGAGTGAGGGCTCTGGCGGCTCACGTGCCCGGCGTCGAGTTCACCGGTTGGGTTCGGTCCGACGAGGTGCCTCAACATCTGGTGGCTGCCGACGTCGGCTGTCACCCGGTGCGCCCCGGGCAGGGCATCACTCTTGGGAACAAGGCCTTCGAGTACCTGAGTGCTGGGCTACATGTTCTTCACTCGCTCGAGGAGGGACCGGCTCGATCGATCGCAAACTTCGGTTCGGTGATCGACAGTGACCCAGGCGCATGGGCGGACGCGTTCGAGGAGTCGCTCCTGCAACT
Source organism: uncultured Acidimicrobiales bacterium (assembly GCA_937958015.1). Classification (GTDB taxonomy): domain Bacteria; phylum Actinomycetota; class Acidimicrobiia; order Acidimicrobiales; family SZUA-35; genus JABDIY01. The sequence goes on from CALGOA010000010.1 coordinate 34,563, forward strand.
GCCGGATCTCCGAACATCCCGAGTTGATCGCATCGAAGCCGCCACAGAGCAGTTCGGTCGGTCAAGGACCGAACTGTTGTGGCTAACGATGCTGCAACGTGCTCTGACGGGTGCGCCGATCACCGTCGCCTGAGACCGACTCCCACCCGCCGCAGGTTTCGTGCCACGGACCGTTAGGAGGTGGCCAGTGCAACGCCGACTAGGTCGGCGTCGGCCCAGTGCACTTCCTGCCAACCGGAACCGCTGTTGGACTCGACGACTCCGCCGTCCCACGAGCCACCCTGAGGCCAAAGCTTGCCAAGACCGCTCTCGCCGTATCGGAAGACACCGAAGGTCACCGAACCCGAAACCGGTTCGATCAGCAGAGTGTGTTGGCCGGGACTCAGACTGACATCGAACGGGACGTTGTCCCAGTTCCATCCGCCGGCGGTGTCTACCACGACCGAGGTTGAGCCGAGAGTCACGCGAACCTTGCCGCCGCCCGTCGTGCTCATTGCGAGGGACTGGACCCGCCGGGCCGAGTCGATCTGGAACGTCTGGCGCAACGAGCGCGAACCGCTCACGGTCTGATCATCGTCGTAGCGAGGATCGGCGGCCGAATTGCCATAATTGCCGGCGCTCGTCTCCAGAAGCAGCGCCGGCGCGTATTGACTGCCGCCTCGAGTCGTGCGGTCGACCCATCCAGCACCGTCGAACCAGTTGCGAAGCAGCCCGAACTCAGACGTGTCGGGGCCGATCGGGCCGCGGGCAGACCTTGTGGCGTAGCCGTGATTGATCGATACGTAGTCGGTCATGGACGGGTTGCTGGCGACGATGAAGTACCTCTCGCCGGCAACGAGGTCGGCGGGCATGTCGAAGGTCGGGAAGTTGATGGGGTGGTTGGCCGAATAGGACACTCCGGAGGAACCATCGCCTGCGGGGCCCTGGCCGTTGGTCAGGCCCGGTGTGAAATCGACCGAGGCCAGCTCGGGACCTTCGGGGGAACCCTTTCGAAGACTGAACGTTGTGGTGCCGCCGGTTCCTGCCGCATAGCCGGGTCGGCTCGTCTCAATTGCGATGTGGACCTGGATCCGCTGCAGACGAGCGGTGTCCCGGGCGGTGAAGACGTAGGCATACGAGGAATCGCCCGTTACCTGCATGTTGGCCAGCGCGTGACTGGCGAGGGGTTGTCCGATGTAAGCCCACGCATCGACCGCTGGGTTCGAGGGAGGCACGGTCGTCGGAGCAGCCGTTGTAGGCGCGGCCGTGGTGGGCGCCGCCGTTGTTGGAGCAGCGGTCGTTGGTGCTGCGGTGGTGGTGGGTGCCGCGGTTGTCGGCGTCGTGGTAGACGGGACGGTGCTCTGTACAACAGTGGGCGAACTGGTCGTTGAGGGCTGTTCGGACGTTGTCACCGTGGTGGTCGGGCCGGTGGTGGACGATTGGTCGTCGTCGGCGTCCGAACTCACCGGATTCGGCGAAACGGTAGTTTCCGGGGGCCGTACGATGCCATCGTTCGACTCGATTGCGACGGTCTCGTCGCCCTCGACGTCGTCGTCGTCACTGGTGCCATCGTCAGCCGTGCCATCGTCAGCCGTGCCATCGTCGCCGGTGCCATCGATCGGGGCGACCGGTGTCGCTCCCGACGGGGTGGAAGGCACATCGCCGGTCGTCGTCGAAGTCTGCAGCTCCGCCGTCGCGGCTGGTGAGCCGTCGGAGAAGGGCAACGACTCCGGCGTGGTCTCCTCAGGTTCGTTCTGTGAAACCGTGACCTGATACCCATCTTCGCAGGCGCTCAGGCCCAGAGAGAGGGCGGCCAGCACGGCGATGAGCGACATACGTTTTGATCGAGAACCTGTTGACATGTCCCGGCTCCAATACACGTGGGGGCGTGTGACTCTTCGGCGGTGTTAACGGGACACTTGAGGGAGGTACGGGCAAAACGACTTGGGTGCTAATTGGGCTCAGACCCCTATAGATCAGGGCCGCGCCTCCGTGACCAGCACCTTCGACCTAGACTGGGCGGGCGAAGGACGGTGGTATATGCGGTGGAAGAATTTTCGCTTTTTCTTGTGTATTACGGCCGCCTGTATCGCATGCAGCCCGCAGGAATCCAGCCTCCCGAATACATCGCCAGATCCTGACTCAGGATCGGCGCCCGCCATCGAAGGCTCCTCACCTGAGGAAACGCAGGATCCGGAGACCAGCTTGGGCTCAACTTCGATGTCTGACGGACCCTATGAGTTGGACTATGTCGGCATCCCGTTCGGCGCGGACACGCTGGCCAACATCGACATCGGCGGACCAGACGAGCTGCGGGTGTCGTATCGCTTCCGAGCCAGATTCAGCGGTGAGGTCCAGAGCGTGCGACCGTTCATCATCGCCAATACCGAACGGCCCGGGTATGCGAGCGGGTCAGGCGGCGTCATCGGAGTCCAGATAGTGGCCGACGACGGCGAGGGCCTTCCCAATCTCGACGTCGTCCTCGGAAGCGGGTCAAAAGTGATGGATCTTCGAGACGGGTATCTGGAGGATGAGGTTTTTGATGTGAAGGCGGATCAGCTGTTCTCGGCGATCGCAATCGACGATCCGGTTGCGCTCGCTGCCGGCAGTATCTACCACGTCGTATTTGAGAACCTGGATGCTGACCCTGAGCGGAACTACAGCGGACTCGACCTGCTCTATCAGTTGAACACCGAGTTGGGCCCCCGTCCGGATCCGCTCGAGTGGGGCGTAACCCTGAGTGAGGAGGGTCAACCGTGGTCCGACTACACGTTCCGTTTCGGAGAAGAGTTATACACGCCGGTCTTGTCGATCCTCATGGCGGACGGATCGTCGTTCGGCAATGGCTACATCAACACCCAGGATGGACCCGAGTCGTTCCGCACCGTCGATGATGCGGGAGCGATCGAAGTCGCTCCGATTCAGGTGCACGCCCCGTTTACCTCCTCCAGTTGGTGGCTGCGAGCCCAACGGGATTCAGGTGAGGGGGCGATTCGCGCCGTGCTCACCGGCTCCGACGGTTCGACCACCGAGACACTGGTCGACGTGGAACGGTTCCCTACGGATCGCATGGGCTGGGTAGAGGTCGACTGGTCGGTGACCTTCCAACCGGAGGTGACCTACCGGCTACTCCTGACCTCCGCCGAGGGCGGTTCGCTTTCGATGCATCCCACCCGGGAGGGAACGATCTACGGATTCGAAGCCGGTTCGCTGTTCGGCGCCGTGAGCAGGCCGATCCGAAACGGCGAGCCCGAAGGATGGCACCGGGGCGAGAACGACGATGCCTACGTCTACAACGACGTTATGACCGCATGGACCCGCTGACCCCGCTTGAGGTGAGCACTTCAATAACCGACTCTGCGTTCGGCGAAGCCTCGGTCTCAACTCGCATAACCCGCCGGGCGGTGGGAACCGAGACCGCAACCATCACGACCAGCAGCGACCGGTTCTCGTTGACATCTCCGCTCACCAGAGCGGTGGCGAGCCAGTACACCAGTACCAAGCCGGCGAGCGTCGCGTCAAAATCCCTCGTTCGACCTAACAACACCGTCTGCTGACCGAATGACCATGCCAACGCGGCCAGGAGAAGGAACAGGCCGACGGCACCGGCTTCAAACCAAACCTCAAGGAAGATGTTGTGGACGTACTCGATTTCCTCCCAGCCCGAACGGCGAGCCCAACTGCCCCAGCCGTAACCGAAAGGTCGATCCGGAAGATGATCGAACGTCCAGGAATAGAAGAGGTTCCGACCACCGCCCGATCGTCCGCCCGCGTCACCGGTGAACAAACCGACCAGGCGTTCGCGGGCGTACGCCGGGGCTTGAACCCACGCCACGGCTCCGAGGACTATTCCAGCGAACGACAGTAGGGCCATCCTCAGACCTAACGCCGCCCGCAGTCGAGGGAGCTGGGAGATGAACAGCACCAGACCTGCGATCGCCACAGCCTGGAACGGACCTCGACTGCCGATGCTCACCAACACGTAGAACTCGATCGCGGCGATTACCAGCACCCATATCACCGTGGACCGCTTCAATCGTTCTGCAGTGAGGAGCCACACGATGCATGCCAAGAGGACGAGGCCGGCGGCGCGACCGAACGAGATCGTGGCGCCAACCGCGGTGACGAGGCGCTCGTCCTCCACCTTGCCGAAGATCGGCACGGTGAGCGAGACGTACGCTCCGGCCAGGATCATCGCAAAGAGGAAGCGCCGGACGTCCTTGCTCCTTCGGACGACCATCATGACCGACGCGACGATCGGAAGGGTGAGGAGGAACAGGTTCGTTCGTTTCTCTGCGGCATACACCCCGTTCACCGTGGTGAGCGCACCGGCGACCGCCAGCAGGGACAGGAGCAGGAACGTCGCCACGCTGTGGGGATGGGGTAGCTGTCGATGGCGAAGAACCGACGCCAGGGCCAGCGCCGCCGTGGCCGCCGACAGCAGCAGCGTGAGGTCGACCGGCAACAGACTGAACGGTGGGACCTGTTTGAGCTGGCCGGCCCAGGTCAACATTCCGGCGCACACGATCGCAAGGTTCTGAACTGCGGTGTGCCGGTCGTTCATGCGGTTGACCTACTGACGCAGGTTCTTCACGAGCTTCAAACCGTTGGCGAAACGATCCGAAAGGCCGGGTGTGTCCTCGTCGTAGCTGTAGCCGTAGTAGCTGTCGGAGGCTTTTGCCCCGACCAGTGCTATTCCGATCATCGTCGCGCCAGCCTGGTTGAGCGAATCCAGTGCGTGCGCAAGTTCTCCGGACTTCGTGCGGCCAGCCCGGACCACGAGGAGCACGCCGTCGATTCGGTTCGATAGTTGCAAAGCATCGGGGACCGGCAGTACCGGAGGCGCGTCGACGATTAGGACCTGCGATTCCTTTTCGGCGTAGTCCAACAGGTCCCCGAACGCCTCGGACCCGACCAGCAGCGTGGGGTGGGTCGAACGTCGACCGGCGGGAACGATGGCCAACGAGGCAGCGCCCGGCACCTGATGCACAACGTTGGTGAGTGGGTGTCCCTCTTCGAGACTGGCGGTCAGTCCCCGATCCGGATTGGTGTGGAAGATCCGATGGAATCGCGGTCGACGTAGATCGGCCTCAATGAGCGTGGTGTCGGTCCCCAAGGAGGCGAAGGCCGATGCGAGGTTGGTGGCCGTGGTCGTCTTGCCGTCGGACTGGTTGGGGCTCGTGACCAGGATCGACTCGCCGTGTTTGGCGAGGAACCCGAACTCGATCGCCATTCGAAGTCGATGGAACGAGCTGCCCAGCTGCGAGTCGGGTTCCCTAAGCGCAATCTGAGGCAGCAGATGGTCCGCGGTACGACGCGAGGCCGAAGGAATCGACCCCAGAATCGGCAGAGTGGTCACCGCCCGGATGTCCTCGGCGCTTCGGATCTTGGTATCGACCCCCTCGAGCAACGCCGCTGCGATCGCCGAGAGTGCGATGGCAGCTGCGATACCCAACGTGAGGTTGCGCACGAGGTTCGTGGCGCTGCCTTCGGGCGGAGCGATCGCCTGCTGTGACAGACGGGCGGTTCCGATGCCGGCCAGTTCGGCCTCGACCTCGAGTCGGGTCAGACGTTCGCTGAGTGAAGAGATCCGTCCATCGATTCTGCTGAGCTGGGGTCCAAGTTCGATACTCAATCGATCGATCTCTCTCTGAATCGACCGTTGGTTTCCTTCGCTTGCGTCAGCCAGGCGCAGTTCGGCTTCCTGAATCGGCCGACCGACCTCCAAGCGTTCTTCGAGCGATCGCACAAGTCGCTCTTCCAGGGTGATGATGGCATCGTCCAGGCTTTCGAGGGCGATGGCGCGTTTGGTGTTGATGAATTGCTCCGCATAGGCGTTGGCGAGGTCTGCGCTGTCCTGGGGGAACTCTGACCACGCGCTGAAGACCAAGACGTCGGAATCGGTTGCAAACGAAACATCGACCTCCTCGGAGAGATCGCGGCCGGTCCGTCGGCTCAGCACACCCAGGACCGCATCGCTCTCGGCCAGTGCAGCTTCGTTGGAAAGGTCGCGGTTCAGGTTCGAGACACTGTTGAATCGATCGTCCAAGGCCTCCTGAGCCGCAGAATCCTGCACGACGACATCAGCATCGGAGCGATAGTCGGGGGCTGGTATCAACGTCAGTGCCATCGTTGCCGCGAGGGTCAGAAGGGTGACTGCAGCAATCAGCCAGCGTCGCTTCTTCGCAACTCCAACTATGTCCCTGAGGGACAGTTCGCCATTTGTTGGCTCCACCGAATTCTCCTACGCCTGTGGCGCGTCCCCCAGCCGCCTGCTGAAGAGGGATGCTCAAAGCTGTTTTTCCGCTATTTCGGGATGCCCAGAACCGCCCGGAATCCTCGTCCTACGGTCTAGCAGAAGCGGGTTCGCAATGACACTCGAATGGGGCACTTCCTAACCCGACCATCACTGTGTGCAATCAGACGGTGACGGTCCGATACAACTCGCACATCGAATCGATCTCGCTCTCCCAGTTAAAACGTTGCTCGACCGCCGCTCGCCCTCGAGATCCCATCTCCCGGGCTCGCTGTGGATCCGAAATCAACGTGGTAATCGCGTCTGCAACCGCGGCGGAATCTGAGGGGTCTACGAGAAGTCCACAGCCCGACGATTCGACGATCTCTCTGTAGACGGGAAAGTCGGACGCAATGACGGGGATCCCGGCGGCCATGTATTCGAACAGCTTGATCGGGTACGCGGTCCGGTAAGGCTGGTAGTCGCCCGAAAGGACGACCAGTCCCATGTCCGCCTCCGCCAACAGGGAGGCAACTCCCGCCCGATCGAGAAGTCCTTCGTAGCGGAGGCCGCTGGTTGCAGTCGGGACCGCTAGGCGGTCCTGCACGTCATCGCCGTGCACGCGACCTGCGAGTCGCAGCTGTGCATCGATTCCACTGTTTCGGACCAGGGCGATGGCATCCGCCATGACACCAAACCCTCTGATATTGCCGATGATGCCGACGTAGGCAGCCACCGCAGGGCCCCCGCTCCGTGGGTTGGGAGTCACGTCGAATTCGCTCAATTTCGGAAAGTTCCGAACCAAAACCGGCCGGGCGAAACCTTCCCCCACCCCGGGGGTGACCACGATGATGCCGCTGAGGGTGGTCTCGGCCAGTCGGTGGATGAGTCCGAGCACCCGTACGAGGATGGGGCGCAGAACCGCCGGGATGTAGGCCTTGGTCTCGAGAGTTCTGGGCACGTCCTCGTGGACGTCGTACACAACCTTTCTGCCCGTCAGCCGAAGCGCGAGGCCGACCCAGAGAAGCTCGGGGTCATGAAAGTGGTAGACGTCAGCTCGCTCGGCGAGGGCCTTGCGGAGTAGTTGCGGGCCGGTCCGCAGAAGACGAGACCAGCGGGATCGAGGTTGATCCAGAGCGATGACTCGGACCCCGTCGAAGACTCCCGACCGATCGGCGACGGCAACCAGCGAGACCTCAAACCCCGCGCGTACGAGCGACACGCACTCCTTGTGGAAGATTCGTGAATCGAACGTTGGGTGTACGACTGTGAGGTGCGTTATTCGCATGTGACTTCATCCGCTCTACTTCTGCGAACCGACCGTTCGCCGCCGTCCACGTTCTACCAAACGTACGAGCGGGAAGTACGGGCCCCTCCAAAAATCGTCGGGGCACAACACTCCGTGTGCTCCGACGACGCCCAGATTGGCGAATTGTGCTCGAACGACGACAGAAGCCCCGCCGGGGCGCTGACCCAGCGGTTGTCATCGAGCCGGGCCGGACGAGATATCGAGCCGGTATGTCGCTCGAACCGACAATCCGGCCGTCGTTCTGTCGTCGG
>CALGOA010000011.1 GCA_937958015.1 uncultured Acidimicrobiales bacterium
ACCACCACGACCGAGCCGACAACCACGACGACCGAACCCACCACAACCACAACGATCGATCCGCTGCTGGTAGCGGTCGCCGAGATGTCGTTGCAGGACAAGATCGGTCAGATGCTGATGCCGGTCGTGCGGGGAACGGGCATCGAAACCGCCAGCGGCGGTGACCGTGCCTACAACGTCGCACTGGGTGGCTTCGAAACCCCGGCCGAACTGGTGGCCCAGTATCGACTGGGCGGCGTGATGTACCTGGGTCCGAACGTCCAGAGCCCGGCTCAGATCGGAGAATTCAGCTCCGGCCTTCAGGAGGTGGCAACGGCGAGCGAGATGTTGCCACTCCTGATCGCTGCCGACCAGGAGGGCGGACGGGTCCGTCGGGTGCGGGGCGAAGGGGTCACCGACGTCGGTTCGGCTCGTTCCCTCGCTGGGGACGCTGCGTTGGTCTTCGAAACCGCAGCCCTCAACGGCACCGAGATGAAAGCGATCGGAATCAACGTGGTGTTTGCGCCAGTCGCAGACGTGGTCCGGTCCGACCTGGGGGTCATCGGCAACCGTTCCTATGGCTCGGACCCCTCGCTCGTTGGTGAGATGGTGGCAGCGTCGATCGATGGTCTGCAGGAGGGCGGGGTCGCAGCGGTCGCCAAACACTGGCCCGGACACGGGGCCACAGAGGTTGATTCCCATCGCGCCCTTCCCGTCGTGACCTCCACCGAGGACGAGTGGCGCACGATCGACCGACCGCCATTTGTCGATGCTGTCGGTGCGGGTGTCGACGCGATGATGGTGGGCCATCTGGCGATCCCGGAGCTCGGTGATGGTGAGCGTCCGGCGACGATCTCGCCCCGTTTGAGCAATGACCTTGTGCGCAACGACCTCGGTTTCGATGGCGTGTTGTTCACCGACGCAATGGATATGCAGGCGCTCGATGGCATCGATGAGGCGGAACTGGCCGTTCTGGTGATCGAAGCGGGCATCGATATTCTGCTCGTGCCGCCCGACCTGGCAGCCGCGGTCGCCGGGATTTCCGACGCGGTCGCCGCGGGTCGATTGACCGAGGATCGAATCGACGAGAGCGTGCTACGGATCCTCCGAATGAAAGAATCCCTGGGGATCCTCGGCCCGTAGAGGAGGCTCCGGCGGTTCCGGAGTTTCCCGTCCTATGCGTTCGAGACGGGAACGGCCGTTACGACCTGGTTCCCGCGGTAGCTACGAGCCAGGCGGTCGAAGCTCCCTCCGCAGGTCACCAGATGAAGTGCGTGTTCACCCGAGGAACGAAACAGTTCGTCGGAGGGAAGATCAACCTTGTCGTACAGCACGACCTCGGTCACGACGTAGTCGATCGAGGCGCCGCCGGGTTCGGTCACGGTGATGGTGTCGCCAACGACGGTGAGTCGAAGGTCGAAGAACAGCCCGGGCGATCCATCGAAATCGACGTGAGCGGCGATCACAGATGCGCCTGCGGCGGAGGGCAGGGACGAGTGTCGATACCAACCGGCCGTCTGCCCGAACGGGACGTCGAGTTGGCGATCGGGGGCGATCCCCACCGGAACGATCGGTCCGTCGATTCCGATACGAGGGATGGAAACATGCACCGGTGCCGCCGCAGCGCGATCCTGCAATCGATTCTCTGCCGAGGATCGACGAGGGACACTGGGCGCCACGAAGTCAGCGGTCGATGCCTCGAACCCGAGTTCCAACTCCTCGGCGGTGGCGCCGGGTCGAACCTCGACCACGAGACCGCCACCGGGCACGGTGAGTGTCGGGGTCAGTAACAAGGCCAGCACGGTGACCGCGTAGGCCCCCACAAAGGTTCGGAATTGTGTCGGTCGCCTCACGACCGGCGGAAACGTTCCCGCCCTACAAGAATGAACAGTCCCATCGACCCGGCTGCTGCGAGCAGCAGGCCTGGCAGCGGATCGTCAGATCCGGGTAGCAGACCGCCGGTGCCGGTGGGAATACCATCCGGGGGAGTGCCGAGGCCGTCGATGCGTTGGAGGATAAGGCGCTCGGGCCCATTGTGAAGGAACGTTCCCGAGGTGACTTCGCCCTCCGGATTCGAGATCACGGTGGCCAGCAGCGACGAGCCGTCCTCCTGACTGAGGAAGAGTCGATAGTCGCCGGCGGGGAGATCCCTGGAGAAGACCGCTCCGGGCGCAATCGCCTGCCTCTCGATGGCTTCGCCCTCCATGAACGGTTCCGGATCGAGCCGGACCAGGATCGTGGAGTCGGTGGGGTTCCTCAGCGAGATTCGTCCCGTTCCGGCAGCGAGCGGCGTGAGGTCCTCGGCGAAGGGTGTCAGAGCCACGACACCGTCGGCATTGGAGCTGACAACGATCGTTTCCGGCTGGCCTGAAACTCTGACGGGTTCGGACGCAAGTGGCTCGTCATCTCGATCCGACGCCGACTGCGGTGGGTTATCGGACTGGGCGAACAGCTGAACGTCGTAGGTGTCGGCGTCCAACGCAACCGGTCCTGCGATCTGGCCGGGTTCGAAACCAGCGACGAGCAGTTCGCCGTTCACGTAGGCATCGACCGCGGGTTCGGACAACCCGTGCACGAATTCGAGGCCGGCATTCGACGCGGGAGTGGCGGTCGAGTCCGGGTCGGTGGTCGTGCTGGTCGACTCGGTTGTGGTCGTCGCTTCGGTCGTCGTGGTTTCTGGTGTTGTGGTGGTCGGTGCTTCGGTGGTGGTCGGTGCCTCGGTGGTGGTGGGAGCTTCGGTAGTAGTCGAATCGTCGGTGGTCGAGGGGGTCGTGTCGGGCGATTCGGTGGTGGTGGGAGCGGTTGCCGTCGACGCAGTCGTGGTGGAAGCCGTCGTGGTTGGACCCTCGGTCGTCGTCGGAGCGGTTGTGGTCGAACCGGTGGTGGTCGGTGCTTCGGTCGTGGTGGAGATCGTCGTTACCGTGGTTGTGGTGGACGCTCCATCGGAACCCCCGCTCGTTGCGGCGGCCCAAAGGCCGAACCCCACTACGCCGGCCAAACCGGCGCCAACCAGCCAGGGCAAGACCTTGCTTCGGCTGTCGTCCTCTTCTTCCACCACCGACGTCGGGGTCTTGTCGGCCGGGGCGGCGGCGACCGGTTCGGGCGTGTCAACGATCGGTTCAGGTGCCGGAGCGAACAGTGGTGAAGCGCCGAAGGCCATCGGGGTGTAGTCCCGCATGATTCCGCCGCCGGCGTCACGGAGTCGATCGGCGAACGCAAGGGCGCTCGGAATTCGATCGTCGACATTGGGGGCGGTGGCGTCGGCGATGACATCGAGCACGGCCGCCGGGGTGTTGGGATCGCCGGCGGTGCCAGCTTCAAGGAGCTTGCCGAGGCTGTACACGTCGCCGGGAACGGTCGGTACGCCGCTGGCCGCCACCTCGGGCGCAATGAATGTTCCCGAGTCGGGAATCCCACCGAGGCTCAGGCCCATACCCGAGACGGCGATCTCGCTGCCTGCAACCACCACGTCTTCGGGGTTCAACGCTCCGTGCCGCAGACCCAGCGAGTGACCCTTCTCCACGGCGGTGGCAGCGGCGAGCGCTACTCCAGCGCCCTCGTTCCACGGTGGTGGGGTCCTGAAATCGAGACGTTCCTGGAATCGTGGGGCGTCGGTTCGCAGCGAGACGACTTCGCGGAACTCATCGGCATCGGTAGTGACGCTGACCACCGGTACCAGTCCGTTGGTGTCGCGACCTTCGTTGGGTGCGGTGCTCAGCAGTCGTTCGACGTGTTCATCGCTCCAGACACCGTCGGGAACCTCCTGGACCGTGACCGGGACACGATCCTCAGGGCGGCCGGTGCGGGGCGTGGCGGTGGCCTCCGAGCGCGCGAACCCGAACCACGGAGCGATCGCCCGCTGTTCAGAGAGCTCAATGCTCGCCTCGTTGTTGAGTCCGCTCTCGCGCTTCATCCTCCGCGCCTTCCCATCCACACATCGCCTAGCAACCCTTTAGGTTACATTCGGCCGATCTCACTCTCAGGGGTGAATCGACTCACTCCGTGACCGCGCCCGTAGCGAATGGGCGGTGCTTGGGGCGACGTGGTTCAGATGACGGTGGTGTCACGAATTCGACATCGGGGTGCGATCTTGCGATCGGGGCGAGTCATGCGTCACAGTGGTAGTGTCTGAGGGCCGGCTCGACCGGTCAAATCAAGGGGAACGAGGAACAGTAATGGCACAGGTAGTACTCAAAGACGTGAATAAGGTGTACCCCAACGGGTATCACGCAATCACCGATCTGAATATCGACATCGCAGACGGAGAGTTCCTGGTACTGGTCGGACCTTCGGGCTGCGGCAAGTCCACAGCACTCCGTATGGTCGCCGGTCTCGAAGAGATCAGCGGTGGCGAGCTCTACATCGGGGACAAGGTCGTGAACGACGTTCACCCCAAAGACCGTGACATCGCCATGGTGTTCCAGAACTACGCCCTCTACCCCCACATGTCGGTGGCCGACAACATCGGTTTCGCACTCAAATTGGCCAAGGTGCCAAAGGCCGAGATCGAAGAACGAGTGAAGAAGGCCGCTGCGGTCCTCGACCTCACCGAAAACCTCGAGCGCAAGCCGGGGCAGCTCTCCGGTGGTCAGCGTCAGCGTGTTGCGATGGGTCGGGCCATCGTTCGCCAGCCGAAGGCATTCCTCATGGATGAGCCGCTGTCGAACCTCGACGCCAAACTCCGCGTGCAGATGCGTGCGGAGATCGCCGGCCTCCAGCGAGACCTCGGCGTCACCACCCTCTACGTGACCCACGATCAGGTGGAAGCCATGACCATGGGCGACCGCGTTGCGGTGCTCAAGCGCGGCTTCCTCCAGCAGGTCGACACCCCGCAGAACCTCTATGACAAGCCGGGCAACGTCTTCGTCGCCGGCTTCATCGGGTCCCCGTCCATGAACCTGATGCGGGCCAAACTCACCAGTGCTGGTGATGGGCTCACGGTGGGGCTCGGGTCCACCACCCTGACGGTCGAGCCGTCGGTGGTGGCAGCGAACCCATCGCTAAATTCGTTCGTTGGTAAGGACATCGTCGTTGGTATCCGCCCCGAGGACCTGTCGGACTCCGAGTTGGCCTCCACACCGGCCGAAAGCGACCGACCCAAGATCAGCACCGAAACCACCCTGATCGAAGCGTTGGGTTCAGAGATCATCGTGCACTTCCCGCTCGACGCCGAACCCTTCGCCATCATGGATGCAGAGTTCGAGGGCGAGGACGCTGTCGAGCAGACCAAGGACGATCAGGGCCGCACCATCTATGTCGGTCGTTTCAGCCCCCGCTCCCGGGCCCGGATGGGCCAACCCCTCACCATCAGCGTCGACACCACCCGGATGCACTTCTTTGACCCCGTCTCCGGCGACGCCATTCGCGACTGATGAACAACGAGGCGGCGAGCAAACAGCTCGGGCGTCTCGTTGGAAAGGCCCGAGCCACCGCATCCAGGGCGGGGCTCGATCGCATTCGATCCGCACGAGTTTATGAAACGCGCCACCGTTCGGTGGTGGCGCAGACCTACGATGACGTGGTGATCGACGTCGACCTCGCCGACGCACTCGCTCGGGCCGAAGCGGCCGAGGCGGAGGTTCGTCGTCTTCAAGCCGAATTGGCCCACAAGGACGAGATCCTCACCCAGGCTCGTCTCGCACTGCGAACCGCCCGCCTTGCCGTGAGGGAGCACCTGCGAATCACTGCGCAGTAGCGCTACCAAACCCCTGTCGTGAGCCTACGCTGGGGAGCCCCCACAGCAAGGACCACTACACGCCCGTGCGAACGATCGCTCCGCTTCCCACCCCACCAGATACCACCGTGTTGGTACCGGGGTCGAAGAGCCATACAAACCGAGCTCTCATCTGCGCCGCTCTGGCGCCCGGAACCTCCGGCCTCGAGGGCGCCCTCTTCGCCGACGACACCGTTGCGATGGTCGGTTCACTTCTCAGCCTGGGATTCCGGGTGTACGCCGATGCCGAAGGTCGCACGATCACCGTGATGAACCCGGATGGCCAGGTGCCCGCCGGTCCCGCTGATCTCGACGTTCGGATGTCGGGTACAACCAGCCGGTTCCTGCTGCCGTTGCTCTGTCTCGGTGAGGGCACCTACCGGATGGACGGCGCAACCCAGCTGCGGAACCGGCCGATCGCCGAGCTGGTGACCAAGCTGCGCAGCCTCGGTGCCACGATCGACGGTGATTCGTTGCCCCTCACCGTGCACGGGGGAGGACTGCGCGGCGGTTCGGTTGTAGTGCAGGGTTCGGTGTCCAGCCAGTACCTCTCGGGACTGCTCATGGTTGCGCCCCGAACCGAAGCCGGCATGTACATGAGGGTTGCCGGAGAATTGGTGTCCAAGCCCTACGTCGACCTGACGATTCAGACGATGGCCGAGTTTGGTGTCCCGGTTCAGGCCCACCCCGAGTACCGAGAGTTCACCGTCGGTCCTTCGTCGTATACCCCGTCCACCATTCGCATCGAACCCGATGCCTCGGCAGCAAGTTACTTCTTCGCTGCCGCAGCGATCACCGGCGGACGGGTTCGGGTCGAGGGCCTCGGGACCGAGACGACGCAGGGCGACCTCAAGTTCGTCGAGGTGCTCCGTCGGATGGGCGCGGAGGTCACCATGACCCAGACCTGGACCGAAGTTCGCGGCACCGGTGAACTCCACGGCGTCGAAGTCGACATGCGCAACATCTCCGATACGGCCCAGACGCTCGCCGTGGTGGCCACCTTCGCCGACTCACCAACCGAGATCACGGGTATCGGCTTCATTCGCCACAAAGAGACCGACCGCATCGGCGCGGTGGTGACCGAATTGTCCCGCCGCGGAATCCGCTCGGCCGAGACCCCCGACGGCATGATCGTCTACCCCGGTGTCGCTCGACCGGGATCGGTGAACACCTACGACGATCACCGAATGGCCATGAGTTTCTCGTTGCTCGGTCTGGTGCATCCCGGCATCGAGATCCGGGATCCCGAATGTGTCTCCAAGACATTCCCCGACTACTTCGAGGTGCTCGAAACGTTGCACCCCGAACCGCTGCCACACTAGGAACCATGCGCTACGCCCGGCTTGCTGCGCCTCGATCGCTGGAGATAGTTGAGGTCGCCGACCCGTCCCCGGCCCCCGGTCAGGTAGTCGTGGAGATCGAGGCCTGTGGTGTTGGCGGATCGGACCGGCAGGCATGGGAACTGGGATCGGTCTTCACACCGGCCTGGTTCGGGCACGAGTGGACCGGTCGGGTGGTGGCTCTCGGTGCAGGGGTCGAGAACCGGTTCGAAGGGGAACGGGTCGTGGCCGGCACCTCAGCGCCGTGTGGGCACTGCCGGGCCTGTCGCAAAGGGCGGACCGACAATTGCGAGACCGTCCTCCGTCAAATCGTCGGACTCGATGCGCTCAGCGCCGAACACGGCGGCTTCGCCACCCGAACCGTTGCCGACGCCCGTCGGTTGGTGCCGGTCCATGATGCGATCTCGTTTCCCAACGCAGCGTTGATCGAACCCGCCGCCGTCGCCGCCCATGCGGTGGCCCGGAGCGGGTTGAACATCGGCGATGTTGTGGTCGTACTCGGCAGCGGCACCGTCGGACTCCTCACCAGCGAGTTGGCCCGGATCGGTGGCGCCGCCCATGTGGTGTCAGTCGATACCTCGGCGGCCCGTAACGAACTCGCCTGCGACCTTGGTGCCGACGCTGCCTTCTCCACCGTGAGCGACGGACTCCGCAGTTGGATCGACGACCACACAGGGGGTCTCGGCGCGGACATCGTCTTCAACTGCGTCGATGTGGCCGACACTCTCAGCGCCGGGATCTCGCTGGTCTGCAGTGGCGGCACGATCGTGGCGGTCGGGGTCGGAAACAGAATCGACAATCTTTCGATCACGTCACTGCTGGCCCGAGAAGCCGACTTTCGGGTGTCGCTCGGCTACAACTCTTCCGATATCGATCGGGTCCAGGCCCTGATGCGTCAGGACCGGTTGCGGGTCCGACCCCTCATCCAGCGTGACGTGCCGTCCTCGTTGGAGGACCTCGCCCAGGTCTTTGAGATCGGCGCCCGGCACGCCATCGGCCCCCCGAAGGTGCTGATCAAACCGAACGGCTGAGTTCGAAGAAGGGTTAGACGGTTGCGGATCGTTTCCTGGGTCCGACCGGACTCTGACCACCAATGTCGCGCAGGTCGCTCAGGAACGACTCTGCCCAACGGCTGGCGTGATTGCGTTCCACCTTCTCACGCATAGCGGCCATCCGGGGACGAGCCTCCTCGTCGGTCATTTGAACCGCCCGCACGAGAGCGGCCTTGACTCCGTCGATGTCGTAGGGATTGACGATCAGCGCACCATCGAGTTCGTGGGCTGCCCCGGCAAACTCTGACAGCACCAGCACCCCGGTGTCGTCGTGGCGGGTGGCGACGTACTCTTTGGCGACGAGGTTCATCCCGTCCCGGAACGGTGTCACCATCATCACGTCGGCGCTTCGATACAACGACATAAGCTCATCGAAGTCTCTGCTCTGGTGGATGTAGTGGACGGGCGGAACTCCGACCCGTGCGAAGTCGCCGTTGATTTCACCCACCAATCCCTGGACCCGTTCCTTCAGCGCGACGTAGGCGTCGACGTTGTCGCGGGAAGGTTCGGCGACCTGAATGAGGATGACCTCACCGGGCAGAAACTTCTCTTCGGCGAGCAATTCCTTGAAGGCTCGGAGCCGAACATCGATTCCCTTGGTGTAGTCCAGTCGGTCGACACCGAGGAGTACGGCCTTCGGATTGCCGAGCCGTTCTCGGACCGCAGCTGCCCGTTCGGTGATCTCGGGTCGATCGGCTCCGGTGGAATACCGGTCGACATCGATTCCGATCGGGAACGAACGCACGTGGATGGTGCGACCGTTTCGATTGAGCGTCTCGCCATCGATCGTGGCCAGGTCCAGCGACTCGGCGAGGCGGGCGAAATTCGACGCTCCCTCCGGGGTCTGGAATCCGACCAGGTCGGCGCCGAGCAGGCCGGTGGTGAGTTCGTTCCTCCACGGGATCTGTCGAAACAGCTCCGAGGGCGGAAACGGGATATGCAGAAAGAATCCGATGGTGAGGTCGGGTCGCTGGGCTCGGAGATATCCGGGAACCAGTTGCAGCTGGTAGTCGTGAACCCAGACGGTGGCGTTTTCCGCCGCGGTTTCGGCCACGAGATCGGCGAATCGGCGGTTGACCCGCCGGTACCCGTCGTACCAGTGACGATGGAACTCGGCCGGTTCGATCTTGTCGTGGTAGAGCGGCCAGAGCGTCCCGTTTGACATGCCCTCGTAGTGGCACTCGTATTCCTCGGCGCTCAGCGACACGGGGATGAGGCGCATGCCGTCGTGAGTGAATGGTTCGGTGGGACCATCGGCATCACCGGGCCACCCGACCCAGGCGAATCGATTCCGGTCGGCCAGAACGGGTGCCATGGCAGACACGAGTCCGCCGGGCGACACGATCCATTCGTGGGGGCCGTCCTCCTCTGGCTGGACCCGACGGATCGGCAGTCGGTTGGCGACGACCACCAGGTCGACGGTGAGGTCGGATCGGCGCTCGGTCGGACGAGGAGTATCCATGGGCTAGTTATCCATGGGCCAGCAGAGTGCCCAGATAGAGAACGGCGAGGCTGAAGATCAGGCCAAGCGCTCCGGTTACTGCGATGACCGGACGTTTGGTACTTCGGGCGTGGGCCACGGCTGCCGCTCCCGCAGCGATGTACAGAAGAAACTTGATGCCGAAGGTGATGCTGTATCCCGTTGGGGAAGGGTCGGGACGGTCGAACAGCGCCCACATGCCGGTGATCAGGGCCAACGCAAAAGCGGGCCACGCGACATTCGCAAACCCGTTAGCCAGCGACTTCGTGCCCTCGCTGCCACTGGTCTTTCGTAGGCCGGGGACCACCCCGGCCACGACGATCTGACCCCCGACCCACACCCCCGCTGCGAGGATGTGGAAGAAAACCCGTATGGATTCGAGACTGGGGGAGATCATTTCCTAGCGACGGAGCAGTTTGCCGAGGATTCCGGCAAGCCCGCCCTTTGAGGGTGCGGCAGCCGATCCCTGCTGGCTCATGCTGCCGGCCATCGAGATCACGTCGTCGAGTCCGAATCCGTCACCGTCGGTGTCGAGGATCGCGGCGAGCCCACCCAAGCCGGGGGAGCGCTGCTCGACCTTTTGACGTTCTTCGCCCAGCATGCTGCCGATCTCGCCCGGGCCCAACTGGTTCTGCTTCTTCTGGCGACTGAGGTACCCCATCACCAGCGGGGCAAGGATCGGCAGAAGTTTGGTGATCGAACCGATGTTCAAACCACTCTGTTCTGCGAGTTTGTTTTCGACCGCGGGCCGCTTCTGGCCCAGCACGTGTCCAAGGATGGCGTCGCCGGCGCCACCGCCACCGAGCAGATCGCCCAGCTGGCCAAAGATGCTTTCGTCGTGGTCGTCGAGGGCGCTGGACAGGCTTTGGGCGCCCTCGGCCTGACGGGTGTTGTTCGCCAACCCGCCCAGGATGGCAGGAAGCGCCATGCCTACTGCGGACGACGCCGCGCCTTCATCGACACCGAGCCCGTT
Organism: uncultured Acidimicrobiales bacterium; assembly: GCA_937958015.1. GTDB lineage: Bacteria > Actinomycetota > Acidimicrobiia > Acidimicrobiales > SZUA-35 > JABDIY01. The sequence goes on from CALGOA010000011.1 coordinate 10,538, forward strand.
CGCGATCTGCGAGAGCCCGCCGCTTCCAAGTTGCGAGAGAATTCCTTCGAGGAGGTCTGACATGTGTGTTGTCCTTTCATGAGCTGTCCCACGCGGACAGTCCGGTCCCCCCGGATAGGGCAAGCTTACCTAGAGATCGATTCATGCGTGGACGAAACGGCAGGTTGACCGTTTGAGCCACCTGCGTTCACCGACAGGGCTGAGCCCGGAGCGACCCGCAAACGGGCGGCTCGGCGGGTATGTCCACATCGATCGCTTCGAGCGGGATCGAGGGCAGGACGAGCGACGAACCTGCAAGAACCTCTACCCGGACCGGGTCGGGAATCACGTCGAATGTCCACTCGGCCCGACTGGCGCCCGGCGTGTCGATCGTGAGCGCCAGGCGGTGGCCGGGCCGGAACACGTGAGCAAAGGCCAACGTGGCGATCTGTGCCTCCACGATTTCCTGAGCTCCGAGCGGAGCGATGTCGTCGGCCCGGTTCGTGATTTGAGGATTCAGTGAATCCGAGCCCGGTTCGATCGCCCGGCGAGACAAACGTAGCCAACCGGACTGCACGAAGGTCTCGGTGCCATCGGGAGCGATGTCAGACAACGTGATCTCGATATCGGCATCGGGTTCGCCATCGGGGAGGCGAAGCCGAAGCGACGCTGCTGCGGTCCCGGTGAGAACTCGGGTGTCCTCAAGCGGTTCCGTTGCGAACCGGGACCGATTGGCCGCCGGGGCAGCCCGCCAGTTCCAGCCCGGTGCGGCACTCCAGATCTGGGCACCGATCGGGAGTGTCGTCTGTGATCCTTCGGTCGGATCCGTGACGAATGATGAGACGATCGAGTCGGTCGAGGTGCTCGGCTCTGCGACAAGTTGATCGGGAACGAGGTTCAGAGACCAGTTCTCGGCCTCGGGGATCGGCCACGAGTCGAAGCGGGCCTCGAATCGGGCGTCGGGTAGGCCGGGGGCGTCGGTGCCGACTTCGTAGAGTACCCGGATCGGTGGCGCCGCTTCGTACCGAGCCAGTGCGTCGGCGTAGGGGAGGTTCCGAAGCTCCGAATCCGGAACGGTGAGCGGGGTGCCGAAGAACGATGCGGTGCCGGCTTCGACGACGAAGGAGACAAAGGGTGACAACGCGGGGGAGTCCTTCTTTACATAGAGGTCGTAGAACTCCAGCAGCGGTACCAGGACGTCGGGGGCGAGCGGGTCGATATGGAGACCGTTGTAGAGGGTCGCCTGAAACGAAGGACTCTCGGTGAACCCGTCCAGCAGTTCGGTGAATCCTCCGCCGGTCTGTTCGTCCTGCCAGGCACCAGCCAGATAGACGGGGACGTCGATCTCTCCGACAAAGGATTCGGGGGAACGCTCTCGGGTGAGTGCTGTCGAGTAGGGCTCGGCTTGTGCCTGTCCGATCAGGTCGGGGTTGTGGACCCGCAGGTCCTGGTTGTCCAGGCATGTCTGATCCCCGGCTGCAACACGGTCGAGCGTCCAGTCCTGTCCGAGCGCTTGGGCCCCCTCGGTCACCCGTTCGCCCCAGTTCAATGCAAACCCGTCGTTGAAGATTCCTCCGGGAAGCACGACGTCGTCTATCGATCCGATCACCGAAAGGGGAGCGATGGCATCGAGGCTGGGTGGGCGCGCCGCCGCAACGTGTAGCTGCATGATCCCCGGGTAGCTGATGCCCCACATGCCGACCCCATCGGACCATCGCTGGGCCGCCACGGTTTCGATGACGTCGTAGCCGTCGAACCGCTCGGTGCGAGAGAAACCGTCGTACACCCCACCGCTGCAACCGGTGCCTCGCACGTTCACCTGTACGAGGGCGTAACCGAGAAGGGGAAGGGTCAGCCGGGCTGGATCGGCGGCGGCCGGGTCCGAGGGCGAATAGCCCGAGTACTCGACCAGAGTCGGGAAGGTCTCGCCTTCGGCCGGCTGGGCCTCGGGCAGGGTCACGAAGGCCGACAGCAACGTCCCGTCGCGCGTCTCGATGTAATTGAACCCGGACTGAAGCTGCTGAGTTGTGTAGAGCGACTGCGCCGGTGGTCGGTCATCGGGCAACGTAATGAGGCCTGCGGAACCCGATGGGGTCGTGCCGTCCCAGACCTGCAGTTCCACCTCGCGACCCGAAACGCCCGAGAGAACCGCGGTGCCGTTGTCGGCGACCGTCGCTGACGCTGCGGTCAGCCCGGACTCGGTGTCGACCGCCCGAATCTGGGTCCCGGGTTCAGCATCGGTCACGGTGACCTGTTCGAATCCAGGCATGGACTGAAGGTCCACGGTGGGGAGCGGGACCGACGTGGTGGTCGTTGGATCCGGCACCGAGTTCTGTTGCCCTGACGAATCACTCTCGGCCTCGGTCGACACGGATTCGGTGGTTCGTACCGCGGCCTGACCCTGAGTCGACGAGGTAGTGCATGCCGACAGCATCAAGCACATGGCAAGACCCGAGAAAAAGAGGCGAGCAGGAGCGGACACCGAAATAGTGTGGACCCCGTCCAGTCGAATGTGAGGTATGTCCCCTGTCGCATTTGGCACGTCTGGACGGGGGCAGGACGCCGAGGTCATCGCCCGGTCGGCCTCTTTGAGCGGCTGAGGAGGGGCAAGTGGCTGACAGTCCACGTTCGCGGATGGAGGGGGTCCGACCCTTCACGTTCTCTATGGCCTACTTTTTGAGGCCGGGTGGAGTGGTGCTGAAAGGCGCCCTCTTCTTGCTTACCCAATTCTTCTACGACCAAGGCTTCCGAACGCCCGATGATCTTCCCGTTCACAACCTCAACTGCGATGGCGGTTGTGACCGACGGTTGGCGCTTCGACACCTACGTTCCAGTCGACCTCGACGCCACTACTCCCAACTGCACGCCACGAGCGAAGCGATGATCACGAAGCGACAGCGGATCCCGCTGGTGACGGCCGTCGGTCCGATCATCATGTTGATGGTGTTCGCGGGCCTCGTGGGCGGTATCGCTGCTCAGGGTGCTGCGGCCGATGAACCCTGGGTCGAGTCGGGCTGGTCGGGCGGCGAGCTCCCGAATCTCTCGATCGTCCTGCGCAGCGTTTCGAGCGCCGACCCTTCGATCGAAGGATCGATTCTTCCCAGCGTCGTCGCTATCGACGGCGTCGAGTCGGCGTTCGTCGACGTGTTGTCCGGAGGTCCTCCGGTCATTCACGTTGTCGCCAGCGACCCGGATCGCCTAGATCAGATCGCCAGCCGGGTCGGCGAGTTGACATCGTCGGGCGATATCGACGGGACACTTCTCGTCGGCGGTCAATTGGTCAGCGATCGTGAGGTGGGTCGGGCGATCACCAGAAGTGCACTGGTGGCATTCATCCCCGTCGTCCTGTTCGTCGGTCTGCTCGTCGGTGCTCTACACGGGAGTTTCATCGGGGTAGCGACAACGCTGACGCTGGCGTTTTCCTCGTTGCTGGGCGGACTGATCGGTTCGAGCACTGCTGGATCGTTCGATGGCACCCTTTCCAATACGGTGATTCCCGGCGCGCTGTCGGGTCTGCTGGTGGGGGCCACCTTCACGTTCCGGTTGATTTCCTGGTTTAAGCACCCGGCCTCCGATGAAGCAGCCGACAACATGATTCGGTCGGTTCGGGCTCAGCTCCCTGACCTAGCCCTTGTGCTGGGATCGATCCTGGTCGTGGCGCTGGTGGCCGGACTCTTCCTCGAAGGGGCCCAAGCCGCAACCGCGGTCTTCATGGGGGCGCTCTTTGGGGCCCTGGCCACCCTGGCCGTTATGGCCCCGTTGTTGTCCACGCGAGATTCGGTGCCGGACAACACCGAGTTTCGCGCCGTGCCGATCAAGATCGTCGATGGCCGAGACCTGCCGATCATCGTCATCGGGGTCGTCGCGCTCCTGCTTCTGGGTCTGGGAGCGGTCGCCGCCGGATCCACCTACTCACGGGACCTCATCGATGCGTCCTCGGTCGACGACAGCGATGCCAACCTCGTATCGGCCGAACTGGTGCGCCTTGGCGGAGACCCTGCTGCTGCGATCCGGGCGAACTTCCCAGCCGCAACCGGCGACCAGCGCCTCGCCTGGGCCGAGGCCGCATCTCGCTACGACGGCGTCGCATGGGTGGCGACCTCAGCTGGACGATTCGAGAACGGCGAGCTGGTCTCGGCCCCCTTGGACCCGGCTCCGCTCGATGACCGAACCGCAATCGTCAACCCGGTCGAGTCGGCCCGGTCCGAGACGACCCAGTCAACCGTGCGCGCACTACTCGAGTTGGACGCTCCGGCCGAACTGGAGCTCGAAGGGCTCCCGGTCGATGCCGCCGCTACGACGCTCAACGGAACTGCGAGCCTGTGGATCTTGACGGGGCTGCTCGCCGCTCTGGCCGGACTCACGGTGTATTATCTCGTGCGAGATGTCGGCCTTGCGGTCGTTGCGGTCGCCCTGCGGCTCGTTTCGTTGGCAGCTGCGCTCGGTAGTTACTCACTTGTCGTCGCAGGTGCGACATCAGCGGAACTGCAGGTTGTCCTGCTGGTCCTGTCCATTGGAATATCCCTCTTTGAAATTGGAGTGATCCGAATGATCCTCGACGCGGAAGAGTCCCTACCAAACTTCGTGTCCACTGCGATGCGGTCGGGGGGTGGCCATGCGGTCGCAGCCCTTGGCGTGCTCGTCCTGGCGGGAGTCGGCCTGTTCACTTCCGGAGTGTCCGTACTGGCCGCTTTCGGACTGGCGCTGGCGGTGGCGTTCCTGCTCGAAATGGCGTTGGGAATCTGGATACTGGGTCCAGTGATCCTGGGCGACCAGACCATGCGGGTTGCCGGTCCTGGCGTGCGGGGTCGGTCGATCATCGGCCGTCGCGGACCGAGCGAAGGCGAACCGGTCAACCCCGAGTGGCGCCGGGTGGTTTCGGGGCTGCTACGTGAGGAGTTCCGTTTCCAAACCGAACCCGGCGATGCCGACCTGGGGACGGTGTTCGTCGAAGGTACGCCGCTGTTCAGCGAACTCTCCCAACACAACCTGCGGCTGCGCGAGAACGGTCTGAAGATTCGTGGCGAGGGACCGATGGTCGTCAGCGTGAAGGCGGTCAACGACGGCGATCCGGTCACGGTTGCCATCACCGTCGATCACCCGTCGCGACAGCTTCTCTCGGCCGATGGACGCCTGCTCGGAATCCGCGCCGCAGAGCGCCGCGACGGCATGTTGTGGCTGGCCCAGGATCCCAGTGGTCGGTATCGGATTTCCGAGGCCGTCGACATGGGAACCGGCGTGCCGATCCCCGACACCCCCAAGACCGTCGAACCGGCCAGCGCCACCAACTGAGGCACGCCTCGTCCTCGTCCCCGCCACGGCAAAGGGGGACGGAATAGCACCGGTACGCTCGGGGTTGGACCGACGCCCGCCTTCTCTAAGGAGTCCTCTTGAGCAACGACCTGAACATGCCCGGCATTGCCACGTCGGTTCTCGACCTGATCGGTAACACACCGATGGTGCAACTGCAGCAGGTCGGTTCGGAGCTGTCGTGTCCGGTGGTCGTGAAGTACGAGGTCTACAACCCGGGCGGCAGCAGCAAGGATCGGCCGGCGCTGAAGATGATCCTCGATGCCGAGGAGAAGGGCCTCCTGAAGCCCGGCGGCACGATCATCGAACCGACCAGCGGTAACACCGGCGTAGGGCTGGCGATCGTGGCAGCCCAGCGCGGGTACGACTGCATCTTCGTGGTGACCGACAAGGTCGGCGTCGAGAAAGTCGACCTGCTACGGGCCTACGGGGCCGAGGTTGTTGTATGTCCGGTCGCCGTTGCCCCCGACGATCCACGGTCCTACTACAGCACCGCCGAGCGATTGGTGAAGGAAACGCCCAACGCCTACCGGCCCAATCAGTACGCCAACCCGGCCAACCCGCAGTCCCACTATGAGACCACCGGCCCCGAGATCTGGGAACAGACCGGCGGCCGCATCACCCACTTCGTAGCGGGCGCTGGGACCGGCGGCACGATCAGCGGTGTCGGCCGCTACCTGAAGGAACAGAATCCCGACGTTCAGATCGTGGCGGCTGATCCCGAAGAATCAGTGTACTCGGGTGGGTCGGGGCGGCCCTATCTGGTCGAAGGCGTCGGCGAAGACTTCTGGCCCACCACCTATGACCCTGAACTCGTTGATCGGGTGATCCCGGTGTCCGACGCCGACTCGTTCATGACGGCCCGACGGGTTTCTCAAGAAGAAGGCCTGCTCATCGGCGGTTCGTGTGGAACCGCAGTTTCAGCCGCACTACAAGTGGCATCCGAGCTCGGACCCGATGACCTGGTGGTCGTCCTCACTCCCGATTCGGGCCGTGGGTATCTCAGCACCGTCTTCAACTCCGAATGGATGGACCGGTTCGGTTTCCTGCAGTCGGGTTCGCCGAACGTGGCCGATGTGTTGTCAGCCCGAGATTCCGGAGGCCGACCCGGGTTGGTGTACGTCCAGCCCGAGGACACTGTTCGTGATGCTGTTCTGCTGATGCACAAACACAGCGTCAGCCAGCTGCCCGTCGCCCAGGGCGAGATGCCGCTGGCCAATGCCGAAGTATTCGGCGCTATCGACGAACTGCGAGCCATGGAAGCGTCCTTCGGCGATGCTGGCGTTCTCGATCGGCCCGTCGGTGATGTCATGAGCGCTCGACTTCAGACCATAGGAATCGGCGAGTCCGTCGAGCGAGCCGTGCTGCTCCTCGACTCGGTGAGCGCGCTTCTGGTCCTCGATGGCGGCCGTCCTTCGACCGTGTTGTCCCGGGCCGACCTCATTTCCTTCCTCTCCACCGACTCGTTATAGAAAGCTCCCCATGACAGACAGCAATTCCCAAGACGGCGGCTTCGGCTTCGCCACCCGAGCGATCCACGTGGGGCAGGACCCCGAGCCAATCACCGGTGCCGTGACGGTCCCGGTCTTCCAGACCTCCACCTTTGCTCAGGAGGCGGTGGGCAAACACAGCGGATACGAGTACGCCCGAACCGGCAATCCCACTCGGACCGCCTTGGAGACGGCGTTGGCGTCCATGGAAGGCGCGGCGTTTGGCGTCGCATTCGCCAGCGGTCTTGCTGCCGAGGACACGATCCTTCGCCAACTGAGCCCCGGTGATCACATCGTGCTCGGCAACGATGCCTATGGCGGCACCTTTCGGCTGATCTCCAAGGTCTTCGGAGCCGCCGGGATCACTCACTCGGCCCACGACTTCTCCAACCTGTCCGACCTTGCCGACAACTGGCCGGCCAACACCAAGATCGTCTGGGCCGAGACCCCAACGAACCCGCTGTTGTCGATCGTTGACATCGAAGCGCTCGCCGAGGTGACCCACGCCAACGGCGCGAAGCTTGTGATCGACAACACATTCGCCACGCCGTATCTGCAACAGCCGCTGTCGCTTGGGGCCGACGCCGTTGTGCACTCCACTACCAAGTACCTGGGCGGACACAGTGACGTTGTGGGCGGCTTCGTTGCCACCAACGACGGCGACCTCGACCAGCACCTTCGATTCCTTCAGAACGCAGTGGGTGCCGTTCCCGGACCCTGGGACTGCTACCTCACCCTTCGGGGCGCCAAGACCCTGGCGGTTCGGATGGATCGCCACAACACCAATGCGGCTGCTGTCGTGGATCTGTTGAACAGCCACGCGGCGGTCTCGTCGGTGTTGTACCCCGGGCTCGAAAGTCATCCCAACCACGACATCGCCGCACGACAGATGAGTGGGTTCGGCGGAATGGTGTCATTCCGGGCCGCCGGGGGCCGCGATGCTGCGATGCGGATTATCGAGAAGGCGAAACTGTTCACCCTGGCCGAGTCGTTGGGGGCGGTGGAGAGCCTCATCGAACACCCCGGAGTGATGACACACGCCAGCGCCGCCGGAAGTGCCCTCGAGGTTCCTGACGACCTCGTCCGCCTCAGCGTTGGCATCGAAGACGCGGCCGACATCCTGGCCGACCTCGAACAGGCGCTCGCCTAACCCGCCCAGCAACGCTAGCCCACTCGAACCGCACGAGACGCCCGGCTCCCCGCCGCTCTGAACAGACTCGAAATGCGCGGGGGTTGGCAGACTGCATGGGTGAAACGAATTGCGGTAGAACCACAAAGCGGTCGGTACGAGTCGCTGCGAAGTGCAGTAGAGGCCGCCGGGGCCGAGGTCGTCAGCGTGCCCGAAGCTGATGCGTTGGTCTGGGCCGATCCCGCCCGGTCGGCCGAACTGGGTTCGGTAGTAGACCAGGGCCCGTCGTTGTCGTGGGTGGCGTTGCCCTTCGCCGGGATTGAACCGTACCTGCCGGTCATTCGACGCCGAACCGACCTGGTGTGGACCTGTGCCCGCGACGTGTACTCACGTCCGGTAGCCGAACATGCGATAGCGCTTGCCACCGCCGGTCTCCGACACGTCGTGGGATATGCCCGCGAAACGTCTTGGGCTGCCCCGGTGGGACGGAATCTGGTCGACGGAAATGTCACGATCTTTGGGGCCGGAGGAATAACCGCAGAGGTGATTTCGCTTCTGCAAGGTTGGAACTGCGACATCACGGTCGTGCGCCGAACCGACCGACCGGTGGCTGGCGCCGATCGAGTCTTGACCTCAGACCACGCGGTTGAGGCGGTGAGGAATGCGGATGCGGTGATCCTTGCGTTGTCCATGACAGATGAGACCCGCCACATCATCGATGCCGATGTTCTTGGGGCGATGCCGCATCATTCGTGGCTCGTGAACGTTGCCCGCGGGGGAGTGATCGACACCGACGCTCTCATTGAAGCTTTGGTTGAGGGTTCGATCGGAGGTGCTGCGCTGGACGTGACCGACCCCGAACCTCTACCCGAGGGTCATCCGCTGTGGGGGTTGCCGAACGTGGTGATCACCCCGCACGTAGCCAACACGCCCGAGATGGGGATTCCACTGCTGGCTCGGTTCATCGAGCGGAACGTCGCTACCTGGCTGGCCGACGGATCGGTCGACGGGGTCGTCGACCCTGTTGCGGGTTACTGACGACCGTCTCAGTTGGGACCCGCATTTACTGCTGGGTGAAACGCCCCGTGGAGGGTCCCGTTACAGATTCGTCACCGTCTTGGTGAGTATTGGTTGTGTACCGTATGCTCCCGGATGCGGTGTGTCGTCCGACACATCCGATGTTTCTGGAGGAGTAGTTGTGGGAGTCGACTCGACAGGTACCGACAGGAGTGGATCTTGCTACTAGAGGTTGATGACGTCACAGTCCAGTTCGGCGGTATCCGGGCTCTAAGCGGCCTCAGTTTCAACATCGAAGAGGGTCAGATCCTCGGGCTCATCGGCCCTAACGGTGCTGGAAAGACGACGCTGTTCAATGTGGTAAGCCGGATCTACGACCCCACCACTGGGGGAGTCACCTTCGACGGCAAGAATCTGTTGGACCTTGCCCCGCACGAGATCACCACGGTCGGCGTGTACCGCACGTTCCAGAACCTGGCCCTCTGGGACAAGATGAGCGTGATCGAGAACGTGATGGCGGGTGCGCACACCCGTAGCAAACAGAACGTCTTCACCGCCATGGTTCGGGCCGGACTCAAGAAGGAAGAGGACCAGATCAAGGCCGACGCATTCCGGGTCTTGAGCCAGTTGGGCCTCACCGATGTGGCGTTCAAGCGCTGTGCGGGTCTGCCCTACGGAACGCTGAAGCGAATCGAATTGGCCCGTGCTCTCATCGGCAACCCCAAGCTGTTGATGTTGGACGAGCCTGCTACCGGTCTTACCCACAGCGAGGTCGGCCAACTGTCGGACCTGATCGTTGAGATCAAGGAGAAGTTCAACCTCACCATCCTGCTCGTGGAGCATCACATGGGAATGGTCATGAGCATCTCTGATCACGTCGTGGTGCTCGATTTCGGATCCAAGATCGCCGAAGGTGCGCCAGCCGAAGTGCAAGAGAACCCTGAAGTGATCGCCGCCTACCTAGGAACGTCGGAATGACAACAGTACGCCCGGCCGAGCCGGTACTCGAAGCCAAGGGTCTGAAAGCGTCCTATGGCCCAATTCAGGTCATCCACGGGATCGACTTTGTTGTGAACCAGGGTGAGGTGGTGGTCATCCTCGGTGCCAACGGCGCGGGCAAGACCACAACGCTCCGGGCCATCTCCGGCATGATCGACACCGGTGGTTCGGTGAAACTCAACGGCGAGGAAATCGTCGGGAAGAACAGCGCCGACGTCGTCCGTCGGGGCGTGGCCCACGTTCCGCAGGGTCGAGGCACGTTCCCGGAACTCACCGTCGAGGAGAACTTGAGGGTTGGGGCCTACGTTGCTCCCAAGTCCGCAAATCTCGAAGAGGACATGCAGTACTGGTACGACCAGTATCCGGTGCTCTACGAACGTCGGGAACAGACCGCCGGCTCACTCTCGGGTGGTGAGCAGCAGATGCTCGCCGTCTCCCGTGCGCTCATGTCTCACCCCAAATTGCTTCTCCTCGATGAGCCATCTTTGGGCTTGGCCCCATTGATCGTGGAAGGACTGTTCGAGCAGTTCGCCAAACTCAACAAGGAGCGGGGCATGACCCTGCTGGTGGTCGAGCAAAACGCCCATCTGGCCCTCGGCATTGCCAACAGGGGTTACGTACTTGAATCGGGCGAAATCGCAATCAGCGGTGAAGCCAGCGAACTAATGAACAACGACGCTATTCGCAAAGCGTACTTGGGGGTCTAAATGCAACTCTTTCTTCAACGTGTCATCGACGGACTGACCAACGGCTCGGCGTACGCGCTGGTCGCCGTGGCTCTGGTCCTGATCTTCAAGGCGACCACGCTTATCAACTTCGCCCAGGGCGAACAGGCCATGCTCGGTGCGTTCTTCGCACTGCAGCTTTGGATGTGGGGAGTGCCCATGTGGGGAGCGGTCATCATCTCGATGATCCTCTCTGCGTTGCTCGCCGCACTGATTGAACGAACGTTGATTCGTCCGTTCGACCCCTCCGATCACTTGCCATTGGTGATCGTGACGCTGGGCTTATTCCTTGGGATAAACGCTTTAGCCGGTTTGATATGGCGTTTCGACCCGTGGCGCTTCCCGGAGCTCTTTCCAAGCGGGGTGGCGTTCTCCATTGGTGGCGCCAACGTCACCTGGTATGCGGTGTGCACCGTGTTGAGCGCAATAGTGATTCTGGGCAGCCTCCAACTGCTCCTCTCTAGGACCAAGATCGGATTGGCGTTCCGGGCTGTGTCATCCAACCTTGAGTCCTCCCAGCTGGTTGGAATCCGAGTGGGTCCGACACTGCAGTTCGGCTGGGCTCTCGCCGCAGCCGTGGGCACCCTCGGCGCCTCGATCTACGTGGCCAACCCGGTGTTGTCCATCGAGCCGACGGTCATGCTGACCGTGCTGGTCTTCGCAGCTTCGGCAGCTGCCCTCGGCGGGCTGGACAGCCTCTGGGGCGCTCTGGCGGGAGGCCTCGGCATCGGGTTCATTCAGAGTTTGCTGGTGCAGTACGCGCCGTTCATCCCAACCGAACTCAGTCTGCTCACCGCTGTAGTGGTGCTGCTCGTCGTACTGTTCTTCCGTCCCGCTGGGTTCTTCGGAACCGCAGCTGTGGAACGGGTCTAGGGAAGGTCCTCATGGCTGCACGAATAATTACCGCCGGTTCGACAGAACATCGAAACTACAAGCTGATCGTCGGGGGGCTTGGCGTTCTGGCCTTCATTCTGTTCGCCTTCGCCTATATCGACACCGCTTCACTCGAGATCGCAGGGAACAAGTACAACCTGTCGATCATCCGGGTGAACAAGGCGATTGCCTTCGCAATCGCGATCCTTGGCCTCCAGGTCATCGTTGGATACACAGGCCAGCTTGCGCTCGGTCAGAGTTTCTTCTTCGGCATGGGCGCCTACATCACCGCCTGGCTGGTAGCGGATCACAGCTGGCCCTACCTACTCACACTCATCGTGGTGGTGCCCGCATGTTTCATCGTCGGCATGATCCTGGGTATTCCAGCGCTGCGGGTGAAAGGTCTCTACTTAGCCCTGATCACCTTGGGCCTCGCCGCAGTCTTTCCTTCCCTGGTGAAGCTGGACGCATTGTCCGACTACACCAACGGAGCGGGCGGCAAGTCCGTTTCCGAGTCGAAGCTGATCCCACCGGGCTGGCTGGGTGGAGGTGTCGACGCACCCCGAGGCACGATCTCGAACCTTGACCGGTTCGCCGAGTTCCTTCAAACGTTCCCCGTGGTAGGTGGATTCTTCGGTGACGGACCGTTGTCGAGTCGTGAAGAGGAACGGATGTGGAAACTCATCCTGCTCACTCTGATGCTGGTGGCGTGCTGCTGGCTGGTGTCCAACCTGATCCAGAGCCGACCCGGACGGGCCATGCGGGCCGTCCGCGACAATGAGACCGGCGCTGCGGTCTCGGGTATCAACCTGGCCAGCACCAAGACCCTCGCCTTCGGTGTTGCATCAGCTCTTGGTGGTGTCGGTGGTACGGCGTATGTGATGGAGGTGGGTATCGCCTCACCCGACGACTTCGCTCAGGTGATCGCAATCCTCTTCATCGTCGGTCTCGTGGTCGGTGGTGTCGGCACGATCTCCGGTGCCATCGTTGGTGCATTCGTCATCGTGTTCGTACCCGACTGGTCCTCTTCGACCCAGGAGCTACCCATCGTTCCCGAGCGTTGGCTGCAGGGCCCCACCGGCAGCCTCATCCTCGGCGCCGGCCTGATCCTTCTCACGTTTGTTCTGCCGGGTGGCATCGTCGCTGCATACCGACGATTGAAGGCCCGCTTCATTCAAATCGTCCCGGGCGTCCCAACGATGCCATCGATGGCTGCTGCTGCCGAAGCTGCGATCGATACCACCGGGGTTGACACACCCACGGCGCAAGAACCGACCGGCGTGTAAGTCACACGTTGTTCGACGAACTGGGTTGTCTGTGACAATTCAGTTTGGCGGCTCAATGGCGCCACTGTTAGAAACTACTCTGTCAAAAACCTAAAGTAATTCCCAGGGAGGGGACCTAATGAATAACAAACTCTTGCGGCTACTAGCCGTATTATTCTCGTTCACTATCGTGGCCACAGCATGTGGCAGCGATGGCGGCGACGACAGCGCATCCACCACCGCACCTGCTTCTGACGATGACGGCACCGGCGACGACGGTGACGACGGCGCCATGGAAGACGACGACGAAGCGGCTGACGCCATGGAAGACGACGACGAGTCGTCCGACGCCATGGGTGATGAACTGCCCACCGAAGGAAGCGTCGAGATCGCAGCGGGAACCACACTGGAACTCGACTCCTGCCCCGACGACTGGGAAGCCACAACCGGTGTTGACGGCGACGAAATCCGCATCGGCTGGTCCGGTCCTCAGACCGGCGCCCTCGCCGGCTTCGGCACGATCGGTGGTGGCATGGAGATCTACTTCGATTACATCAATGACACCGACCCGATCGGTGATCAGGAGATCATCCTCGTCCAGCGTGACGATGCCTACGAAGCAGGCCGGACCGTCGCCAACATCGAAGAGATGATCGACACCGAAGACATCTTCGCCTTCGCTCACCTCATCGGTACTCCCAACAACCTCGCCGCTCGTCCGGTTACCGACGAGAACTGCGTGCCGCAGCTGTTCAACAGCTCGGGCTTCCCGTTCTGGGGTGACCCCGCCAACTTCCCATGGACCGTCGGCAACATCCTGAACTACGTGACCGAGACCGAGATCTGGTGCACGGCCATCAAGGACGAGTTCGGTGACAGCGCAACCGTCGCCAACCTCATCATGAACAACGACTTCGGCAAGACCTACCAGCAGACCTTCGCTACCAGCGAGGCATGCGCCGGTCTTGAACTCGTCGGTGAAGAGCTTCACGATCCCGCCGGTGACACCGTCCAGAATGAGATGACCACGCTCATCGCAACCGACGCCGACGTACTGCTGATTGGCACCACCGCCAAGTTCTGCAGCCAGGCCACCGGCATTCTGGCCGCCAGCGAGTGGCGTCCCCGGGCCTTCATGTCCTACACCTGTAACAACCTTGCCGCTTACTTCGAGCCGGTCAAGGACGCAGCTGCAGCCCTCGGTGAGGGCAACGGCATCCGCATGGCCAACTCCAACAAGATCTGTACCGATCCTCGCTTCGCCGATGATCCCGCCATCCTGGAGATCGAGACCATCCTCGCAGACTACGGCAACGTGTCCTGTGCAGACGGCTCCTACTCCACCGGCGTCCTTTACGGGCAGTTCGTGGTCGATGCGCTTCGTTCCGCTGCGGCGATGCCCGGTGGTCTGAACCGAGTGAACCTCATGGCAGCCATCTGGAATAGCGACACCACCAACCCGAACCTCCTGGGTGGTTCGCTGAAGCTGGACGGTGTCAATGACGCCTACTGGACCGAAGCAGCTCAGATCCAGGAAGTCGGCATCGTCGACGGTGGTCTTGGATTCCTCCCCGTCGGTGACCTCATCGACGTCGAAGGCCAAGGCGGCTCCTACGCCGGCTAACGCCTAACAACACTACGTACGGCTGGTGGCAGG
>CALGOA010000012.1 GCA_937958015.1 uncultured Acidimicrobiales bacterium
CGGGTGATTGCGGGGGCCGTGGCTCTGGCTGACCAGATCGGGATGGACGCCTTCACGATCCGCAAACTTGCCGACGCGATCGACGCCAAACCCATGACCATCTACCACCACGTCCCGAACAAGGATGCGATCGTCGACGGCATGGTCGACCTGGTCTTCAGCGAGATCGAACCACCGCCCGAGGACCTCGATTGGCGGTCCGCGATCCAGGTGAGGTCACGATCGATGCGCACCGTTCTGGCGAAACACCCGTGGGCATCACCACTGATGGAATCACGAACCAACCCGGGTATGGCAACCCTCGCCCACCACGACGCCGTTCTTGGCTGTTTGCGCCGAGGCGGTCTCTCGCTGGAGATGACAGGCCACGCGTACGCCGTGATCGACGCATTCATCTACGGCTTTGCGCTTCAGGAAGCGTCCCTTCCCGCGACCGGCGGAGACGAGATGGCCGACCTCGCAACCGAAATCGCCGAACAAATGCCAAGCGACCTGTTCCCCCACCTCGCCGAATTCACCGTCGACTACGTGCTGCAACCGGGGTACGACTTCGGTAACGAGTTCGAGTTCGGCCTCACCCTCATCCTCGACGGACTTGCCCGGGCGGCCAACACAGGCGCTGACGACACAGGGCGGTGACGACCCGACGAGGAGCATCGATCCTGAGATCAGGAATGCAGGTCGATGATCTCCCGGCCGACGACGGTCATGGCCTCTCGCAATTCGGCCGGTAGAAGAACCTCGACCTCTGGCGCCAGGGCGGTGAGCTGGCGGATCGCCGCGTCGTAGGAGTCGAAACGAAACGATCCCTCCAGCCAGTCGGGTCGATCCGGGGGAGCTTCGGCTCCCGGCCGCGGCCGCCAACCTTCGGGACGGCCGGTAAGCATCGCCAACTGCAGGGCGGCGGGCGCCACCCGTACCCGAACCCGACGCAACTGGCCGGCTGGGGCGGCGAGCCCGGGAGGCAGTTTCGGAACGTCCTGTTCGAAGGTGTCGAGCAGTTGGAATCCACCCCCGGGTCCTCTCGTGGCGTACACCGGCACTCCGGCACCGGAGAGTTCGTCGATGTCCCGCAGGATCGTACGCTCCGAAACCTGTAGGCGCTCGGCGAGGTCGGCGGCGGTGAATCGAGCACCGTTTTGGAGAATCAGCACAAGGTTCAGCAATCGTCCGGCTCGCATCACTTCACCTCCAAAGATTCCTTATTCATGACATACGGTGTCATGAACCCCTCGTCAGTATGGTGCAGGTCGCACTCGGCGGCACCGTAAGCAACAGGAGAACACTCATGCCCGACCACGTAGAGGGATCCGGAACCCCCGAAGATCCCTGGATCCTCACCACTCCCCCCGGCAAGTCCGAGTTCGATGCATGGCGGGACGAGTCCCTGGATCCACCAGCTCTGGTCATCAGGGTCGGTTCCACGAAACTGAGTTATCACCTGCGCTGCATCGAGGATCTGCACAAGATGCTTCTTGAGGACGGCGACTGGATGGCGTTGGGCAACGCCGATGAGGGCAAGCCGGTAAAACCCGACACCGTGGAGGCCTGGGCCCGTGACGAAGGCAATCCGGTTGGTGGCTACTACGGGCTGAGGAAGGGGTATCGAGGTCGCTTTGGCAACTATGTGCCGCCGGTCCTTGAGCATCTTGGGTTGGTCGAGTTGGAACACAACGCCCGCAACAACAGGGTTCGGGCCATCTGATGGGCGCTCGCGAATATCGCATACGCCGATCGATCGAGGCCCCCGCCTCGACGGTGTGGTCGTTGTTAACCGATGCCGCTTCCTACAGGGATTGGAATCGCTCGGTCATCGACCTTAAGGGGCCGATTGAACAGGGCAACACGATTGAACTGGTGTCGGTCGTCAACCCGAAACGAACCTTCAAACTGAAGGTGGTCGAGATGACAGAACCCACCCGGATGATGTGGGCCGATGGCATGCCGCTGGGATTGTTCAAGGGCGAGCGCACCTTCACGATCACGCCGAGCGGCGAGGGTTGTGAGTTCTCGATGGTCGAGCAGTACAGCGGTCCGCTGGCGGGCCTGATCACCAAAGCCATCCCCGACCTCACCGACTCGTTCACCCTGTTCGCCGACGGACTGAAAGCGGCCGCGGAAGCGAAGCAGCGTTAACGAATCCGGCAACCGCGCTGCACGCGACCGACTGCCGGAGCTTGCCGGGTCGGAGTCCGTCGCTGACCGTTCGCAGCGGCGGGGTTCAGTGCCAGGTGATCGAGCCGGATGCCAGGTCGTAGGTTGCGCCGACGATCAGAAGATCTCCCGCCTGTTCCCGGGCGGAAAGAACCTCACTCTGCGAACGGAGGGTCGACACGGCGTTCGAGACGTTGGTATCGACAACCCTCTGCACGAAGGCAGGGTCGCCACTCCCGGGCGATCCGTGCCCGCCGGATTGCTTTTCAACGGCCGGGCGGATCTTCTCGAGGAGTTGCGTGAGGTGTCCGAGCTCCGCGCCGTCGGTAGCACCCTTCACCGCGCCACACGCACTGTGGCCCAACACCACGATCACTTTGGCGCCAGCCAGTTCGGTGGCGAACTCAAAGCCGCCAAGCACATCGTTATCCACAACGTTGCCAGCGGATCGGGCGACGAATACCTCACCGATGCCTACATCGAGCACCGCCTCGACGGGCACTCGACTGTCGACGCACGAGAGCACTGCGGCCAACGGAAACTGCCCACCGGCAGTGGCCTTGGCCTCCGCGAGCAGGTCTCGAGCGTGGGTGGTGCCCGAAACGAATCGCTCGTTTCCGGCCTGCAGGTGGGCGAGCACCTGAGCTGGCGAGAGAGCTGCTCGGCTGTCGGCGGTGGGGATCTGGGGCATTGTGACGCTCCTGTTGTTGGTGGGATTGTTTTACTTGATCGAATCGACCGTGCGCCGGTTCGGGTCGGCAGACGAGCGCAAACGCAGCACAGTTGGGACAACTGCGACTTCATTCATTATCTATCTCTATTCAGCTATTTTGGAAACGCTACAATAGATTATAGGTGTCAGAGGCAGAGCCGCTACTGCCTCATATCGCCAAAGCAACGGGTTCCGTGTGGCTCGATGGCCCGGCGATGCGACAGACTGGCGTGGTGTCTTCGCACTCGCCGGCCAAACCGCTGAGGCACATCCAGTCACGACCCGGCATCACTGGATGAGGGTCGTCGAACCGCTGCTGGGTACTCGGGTTGAGGTGGAGGCAACGTCGAGAGACGCCGGCATCGCCACAGCGGTCGAGGATGCCGTTCTTCTTGAAACCCAGCGACTCGAACGGGTCTTCTCGATCTTTGACCCCAACTCGGAGATGTGGGCACTCCGCCGGTCGGGACATACCGATGATGAGGAGCTGCAGTCCGTGGTCGCACTGGCCCTTCAGTGGCGCGATCGCACCGGTGGTGCCTTTCATCCGGCCGTGCAGCCGCTGGTGGACATATGGAATACGGCCGAGTCCTCGGGACTCGTTCCATCCGCCGCCGACCTCGCCGAATCGGCTTTCGAGCTTGAGACACCATCGCTCGCTCATCTCGACCTCAACGCGGTGGCCAAAGGATGGATCGCAGAACGGGCGGTCGACGTGGCCATAGAGACGTACCGCTCCTTCGACCCCCAGCACGACAGTGTCTGGCTGAGCATCGGCGGCGACCTCGTCCACCGAGGGGCGGGCTCGATCGCGGTCGGCATCGAGGCTCCCCACCGGCCCTACGACAACGTGGCTCCCCTCGCCACCGTCGAGATAGGCAACGAAGCCCTGGCAACGAGCGGCTCAGCCCGGCGCGGGTGGACGATCGGCGGCCAGCGATACTCCAAGGTGTTGGACCCTCGCAGCGGCCGGCCGGTGGAGGGGATCGTGAGCGCCACCGTAATTGCGTCCGATGCGGCCACCGCCGATGTGTTGGCCACCACAGCACTCGTGCTCGAGCCCCTCGAGTCGATCGAACTGGTCAGGTCCGAGGATGCCAGCTGCATGCTCGTTCGGTCCGACGGGTCGGCTGTGGTGTCGTCGGAACGATTTAGACGAGGGTG
>CALGOA010000013.1 GCA_937958015.1 uncultured Acidimicrobiales bacterium
CCGCCCGGCTGGTAGAGCAGCACCTCGCCGGATCGTTGCTCGAGGTCCCGCCAGATCTGGTGGGAGCGTTCCACGAATGGCAGGTACTGCGGGCCCTCCCCCACCGCCAGTCGCGTGATCCGACTCTCGGCGTGTGATGAACCCATGCCGTGGGGAGGATCGAATCGATCGATTCCCAGAACCCGGAGGCCGCGATCAGCGGCCTGAAACAGACTGGCGGCCCCCATGGCCCCCAGACCCACAACGATCAGGTCATAGATCTCCGGTTCGTTCACCGAAGAAGTCTGTAGTTAGGGCCTGCAGGAACGCAAGCCTCACGGCAAAGGCGGCAGTGACCGGCTAGAGGGACCCAAGCAGGTCGGCGGTACTGGCCGAACCGTTGAGTTTGGCCAGCAGGTTCTCCATCGTGCTGAGCGGATCGTCGGCCTTGACCGAGTCGAGGAAACGATCGACCAGCGCCGCCTCCTCGGGATCGAAGAGTTGATCCTTGGCCCGGGTGAACGATGCCAACGGGTCGATGGCCGGGAATACGCCACGGTCAGCGAGATGGCGGGACAACCGGATCTCCGCCGTGGCCGTACCGCGGAACTCATCCATGATCAATTCATCGACCGGCGATCCGGTCTCGGCGGTCACGGTGGCGACGATTGTGAGCGAGCCGCCCTCTTCCAGCGCCCGAGCTGCCCCGAAGAATCGTTTGGCCGGGTAGATCGCCGACGCATCGACGCCTCCTCCGAGGAGACGGCCACCTGCACCCGCGTTCAGGTTGAGAGCACGGACCAGCGAGGTCAGGCCGTCCACCAACATCACGACGTCTTCGCCTTCTTCGACCATTCGCTTGGCTCGTTCGACAGCCATTTCGGCGACGGCCACCTGTTCCTCGGGCGGGCGGTCGAACGCCGATGCGATCACTTCGCCGTTTTCGATGCGACGACTCAACGCGGTGATCTCTTCGGGGCGTTCGTCGAGCAACATCACGATCAAGCGTGAATCGGCATGATTCGCTTCGATCGCCGCAGCCATATCGGCCAGAAGCGTGGACGCTCCGGTTTCCGGAGGCGCCACGATCAGGGTCCGTTGACCCTTTCCAAGCGGCACGAGCAGATCGAGGACCCGACCGTTGATTGAACCTTCGGTTTCCAGCGGCATCGCTTCGGTTGGGAAAACCGGCGTCTGGGCTTCGAAACGCGGGCGGTCCTTGGCAAGCGCTGGATCCTTGTCGTTGATCTGATCCAACGAGTGCAACGCCGAATTGCGTTCGTTTCGCGATGCGGGACGGGCGGTACCGCCGACATGATCACCCTTGCGAAGCCCGTACATCCGGACCGTCTTCAGTGGGACGTAGACATCGTCGGGCGACGGCAGAGCTCCGTCGACTCGGAGGAACCCGTAGCCCTCGTCACGCAGATCGAGGTTGCCGCCGATCGCCTGGGGTTCGATGTTCACCTGTTCCTCGTCGCGATCTCGGCCGCGGCCCCGGCGACGGCGACGGCGGTTGCCCTGCTCATCGTCGTCGTTGCCCTGGTCTGTCTTGACGTTGCCGTCGTCGTTCTGGGGCTCGGCCCGGTTCGGATCGTTGGACTTGTCGTCCCGGGACTTGGGGTCGTTCGATTTCTGATCCGAACCCTTGCCGCCAGCGTTATCGTCACGATCGGTTCGAGTCTGGTTGTTCTGGCGCCCGCCCCGATTGTTCCCCCGGCCGTTGCGGCCGTCGTTTCGGTTGCCACCTCGGTTCTGCTGCTGCCTCGGGGCCGTCACTTCATCAGCGTCGTCGTCCGAGTCGTCGTCGGAGTCAGCCTCGGCTGCTTCAGCTGCGGCATCCGAGCCGTCGCCGGAGGCATCGTCGTCAGATGTTTCGCCCGCCCCGCTTTCGATCTCGGACCCGTCCGATCCATCGGAATCGGTGTCGGCTGGCGCCGAGGGCTGGTCCGAAGTGGGATCCGGCGTGCCGGTCAGGTCCAGCACCATCGAGATGAGATCATCCTTCTTGGCCCTCGATGAGGGCTTGCCGCCAAGGGCGGTGATGATGGTCTGCAGCTCGCTGCGGTCCTTCTTCTGGAGGTCGGCGCGGCCGACGGTGGCATCACTCACTCTGAATATCTCCGGTTCAATTGATCGCTTTGAAGCATCGTTCTCGATATCCGACGAGCGGTTGCTGAACGCTGGAGTGCGCTCTCAGCCGCTGCCGTCGATCTCGGACTGTAGCGGCAGATACGGCCGAATAGCATCAAGGCTGTTGGGAATCACATCGAAGTGCTCCGGCATATCCATCAGGTCACCAACCCGGTCCGGCATCGGCGGGTTCTCTCCGGTGGCGGCCCGCACCGCATCACCGAACTTCGCGGGATGGGCGGTCCCCATCACGATCAGCGGTACGTCGGTGCCGGCTCGTTGCTCGCGACCGGCTCGAAGACCCACGGCGGTATGAGGATCGATCAGCATCCCGTACTCGCGGTGCACCCGACCCATTTCTTCAAGGGTTTCCTCGTCATCGACGCGACCGGCATCGAACTCGCTCCGAATGCGCTCCATCCAGCGGGGATCCACCTCACTGTGGCCCGAGGCTCGAAACTCATCGAGTAGTGCGGTCACCGCCTCGGAATCTCCGTCACTGGCCTCGAACAGAAGCCGCTCGAAGTTACTGGACACCTGAATATCCATGCTGGGACTGAGCGACGGCACAACGTCCTCGGCACTGAGGGCCCCGGTGGCCATGACCCTGGTGAGAACGTCGTTGCGGTTCGATGCGACGATCAACTGCTGTATCGGCAGACCCATTCGTTTCGCATACCAGGCTGCCAGGACGTTTCCGAAGTTGCCGGTTGGGACGCTGAAGCTGACCGGCCCCCCGCCGGCGACACGGGCGGCTGCACTGACGTAGTACGCGGTCTGAGCCATCACTCGGGCCCAGTTGATGCTGTTGACCGCGGCGAGCTTGGCGCCGACCCGCAGCTCCATATCGCCAAACGCCGCCTTGACCAGGTCCTGACAGTCATCGAAGGTGCCCTGCACCGCCAAGTTGGTGACGTTGGGCGAGTCGACCGTGGTCATTTGGCGACGTTGCACCTCGCTCACCCGTCCCTCGGGATGAAGCATGACCACCGACACCCGCTCTCGGTCGGCGAGCGCTCGAATCGCAGCCGAGCCGGTGTCACCCGACGTTGCACCGATCACCGTGACCCGGTCGCTGCGACGGCCGAGCTCGAAATCGAGCAGGCGGCCCAATAGCTGCATCGCAAAATCCTTGAAGGCCAACGTGGGTCCGTGGAAGAGATCACACAACCACACGCCCTCACCCAAATCGATCAGCGGTGCAACATCAGGATCGTCGAATTGAGCGTAGGTGTCGGACACCATGTCGTCGAAAGCACCCCGTTCGATCGCACCATCGACGAAGGGCCAGATGACCTCCGCCGCAAGTTCGGCGTAGCTCATCGATGCGTCGATCGTCGGGTTGAGTGTCGGCAACGACATCGGAACGTACAGACCGCCGTCGACCGCCAGTCCCGCGAGCAGAACATCGGTGAACGGCAGCTCCGGGGCGCGACCGCGAGTGGAACGGTAGGTGATCATCGGCGCTAGTCGCCCAGGACGCGGAGCACGCTGTCGATCCCGAGGACAACATCGAGTTCGCCGAATGCCGCCAGCGTCGTGCGCAATTGGCGTTCGGGGGCGGCGTGGGTGATGAAGATCAAACGAGCGGAATCGTTGCCGCCGGCGATGTCGTGTTGTTCCATCGCTCGGATCGATACGCCATTGGTGCCGAGGGCGCCGGCCACCTGGGCCAAGACCCCGGGCTCATCCCGAACCAACAGGTTCACGCAGAAGGCGCTCGGCAGGTCGTCGATGGGCATGATCGGGACCCGACCCCCCACGGCGATCGGGCGATGGCCGCCCAGCTTCAGCGCGGCTGCCGCATCGATCACGTCGCCGAGAACGGCCGAAGCGGTAGGTTCACCACCAGCACCCCGGCCATAGAACATGAGCTCGCCGCTGGCTGCCCCTTCGACGAAGACCGCATTGAAACTATCCCGCACGCTGGCCAGCGGGTGGCTGTCGGGCACCATCGCCGGATGGACGCGCACGCCAACCGATGACTTGCGTTCGTCGCCGTCGGTGAACTGCTCGGCGATCGCAAGCAGTTTGATCTTGTATCCGAGGCGCTGGGCAAAATCGATGTCGGAGCTGGTGACGGCACTGATGCCTTCGTGAAAAACGTCGCCGGCCACGACGTTCGCGTTGAACGCGATCGATGCCATGATCGCAGCTTTGGCACCGGCGTCGAATCCTTCGACGTCGGCGGTCGGATCCCGCTCGGCGTAGCCGAGCCGTTGGGCCTCGGCGAGCGCGGTGCCGTACTCGGCCCCGTCTTCGGTCATCTTCGTGAGGATGTAGTTGGTGGTGCCGTTCACGATTCCCGTGATCCGCTGGATGCTTTCGCCGCGAAGGCTGGCCCGGAGCGCCCGAACGATCGGGATGGCGCCGGCGACGGCCGCTTCAAAGTGAAGGTCAACACCCTCGGCATCGGCAGCTTCGAGCAGTTCGGCGCCACAGTTCGCGATCAGTTCTTTGTTCGCGGTCACCACCGGTTTGCCGGCTCTGAGAGCGGCGAGAATCAGCGATCTCGCCGGCTCGATGCCTCCGATGACCTCGACGACGATGTCGACATCGGAACGGCCGACGACGGCCTCAGCGTTGGTGGTCAGAAGGTCCGGGTCGATCGCGCTGGCGCGGGCCTTGGTGGTGCTGCGAACCGCCACTTGGCGGATCTCCAAACCGGGCTGTTCTGCGATCAGGTCGACGAGAGCGCCACCGACGGTGCCGCATCCGAGTAGTCCGAGTCCAAGGGTCACCAGACCAGCCTAATCAGCGGTGGTTTCGGTACGTCGACCCATTCTGCGGACCCGGCCAGGCCCGGTGTCAGCCGATGGGGGCGGTGGGCGGGGCCGCGCGGTGTTTAGCCGGTGGGGGGCATCGTGTCGGTCCGAATGATGAACTCGGCCGATTCGCTGAACCCGATCATTACCTGACCTCTGTTCAACGTGCCGTCATTCAGCGCTCCGAGCCAGAAGGCCACGCCGTCGGGCTCACCCGGCCGGCCGAGAACGTTCTCGTAGATCCGGTCGATGAACCCGGCGTTGTCCAACTCGCCGTAGGCGTTTACGAATTCCGTCGAGACGGCGAACTCGCCGCTAAGGGTTCCGAGGTCCGCCCCGGACGCGAACTGCTCGAGCCAGAAGTCCAGGCCCCCCTGATCTGCGCCGCGTAGGAAGTAGGAGCGGTAGAGCCGTTCGATCTGGTGGGCCACCGGCGTCATCGCGGCCTGACTGGTTCCGGTCCGAAGGCGGAACTCCTCACCCTCGGAGAATCCATTCATCACCTGGCCTCGGCTGAGGGTGCCGTCGTTGAGCGCGGTCACCCAGAACGCGACGCCGGCGGGTTCGCCGGGCCGGCCCAGCACGTTCGCATACACGAGTTCCACGAACTCCTGATTGCTCAGCGACCCGTAGGTCTGCTGGAACTCTGCCGATCCCGCAAAGGCGGATGACACGGCGCTGAGCGGTGTGCCATTGGCTCGGGCGGTCAACCAACCCGCCCGTCCGGATGCATCGGGTTCGCGATCGAAGTACGCCAGATACAGGCGTCGGATCTGATCGCTCAACTGAGCGCCCTGCAGAGTGCCGGTCGCGATGATGGGGATCTCGGGGCCCTGGGTATCCACGATTTCGAGGATCCCTCGTTGGGCACCGGGGCGTGATGTGAGCAGGAATCGGCCGGAGATGGAGGCATCGCGGACGTTGCCGATGATCGCCGAGCCGGTGGGCTGGAGGTATCGCAGTTCGCCGGTGGTGGCCCAGCGATACAGCTCGTCCCCGCTGTGGAAATACACCGCTGTGCCGTTGCCGGCGACGGCGACCCCCGAAAGCGTTAGGTCATCGGGTCCGGGATAGTTCACGTCGCTGCGATCGGCCGAAGAGGTTGCCCCGATGTCGAACCGAGGGTTCCCGGGGCGTGCGGTCACCTGCAGGGCACCAGCCCGATCGAGTCCGGTCAGGGTCTGCAGGGGTACAAAACGGGCGGTTCCGCTTGCGACGTCGATCGAACGCACGCCAGAACCACTGCGGAACAGGACGGTCGTGCCAGCAGCATTGACGAATACGTCGCGGTCGTCGGGGCCCGGCCCAGGGTTGACGGTCGCCCCGAAGGTGCGGACCAGATCTGCGGTCCAGATCCGCATCGTGCCCGAGGTGCCGCCGGTCAATTCGGTGTAGGTGACCACCGAAC
Organism: uncultured Acidimicrobiales bacterium; assembly: GCA_937958015.1. GTDB lineage: Bacteria > Actinomycetota > Acidimicrobiia > Acidimicrobiales > SZUA-35 > JABDIY01. The sequence goes on from CALGOA010000013.1 coordinate 6,286, forward strand.
CGGTCTGGCTCAGCGCCATGTCGGTTACGAGCCCTCCCGTCCATGGGAGCGCCAGACTCTGGCCGGTAGCTCGGTCCCACCGGTAGGGCTGCCCCAGGCTCGTGTAGAGCACCACTCCCCCGCCGTCCGAGACGGCGAACGGTCGGGCGTCGTCCTGGCCGAGAACGACGGTCTGGCGACGAACCGAGTCGTACACACCGACGCCGCGCCCGGGCCGATCGAACAGCACGAACTGACCGTTGGCGGACAGGTCGACGCGTCCGCCATCGAGGTCCTCGGCCAAACCGACCAGTGCGGTGGTGACGCGGGTCCGGGACGTAGCGAGTGAGTCGATCGGATCGGTCGCGGCCAGGGCCGGCGATCCAGTGGCTACCAGCGCGACGATGAGAACCAGGACAACGAACACACGACGCATCCCGACATCGTTCCACACCGCGCCGCCGAACAGCGCGAGCCTTGGCCCGCGGTGCGTTCGGCCAAGGCCAACAGCGTCGGCCGCGCCTTAACCGAGATCGGTGATGAGGAGATCCTCGAGTCGTTCGCGACGCACGACCTGCCGGGCGTCCCCGCCGGCGCAGAACACCACCGGCGGGCGAAGCACTTTGTTGTAGTTGCTACCCATGCTGTGGCCGTAGGCGCCGGTGACGGGCGTGGCCAGGATGTCGCCGACCATTGTGTCGGCCGGCAGCTTCGCATCCCGTACGAGGATGTCGCCGGACTCGCAGTGTTTCCCGACGATCCGAGCCTCGAGAGGTCGTTCCGCACCAACGGCGCGGGGGAGGAAGGTTTCATAGCCGCTGCCGTAGAGAACGGGCCGGGGGTTGTCGCTCATGCCGCCGTCGACGGCGACATAGTTGCGAATGCCATCAAGTAGTTTGATGGTGCCCACGGTGTAGGCGGTAATCGCGGCGCCGGCTGCGACGGATCGGCCCGGTTCGATTCCCAAGGTGGCCGTGATCCCGGCGTCGGCGGCGCGGTCCTTGAGGATTCGACCCCACTGGCTGATCGTCGGTGCCTCTTCGCCCTCGACGTAGGGAACACCAAGGCCACCTCCGACCACCAGTTCGGGAAGGCCCAATGGCTCGGCAAAATCAGCGAGGACACTCAGAGACTCGGCGAAGCTTTCGACGCGGAAAACCTGTGATCCGATATGGGCATGGATCCCGACGAGCTTGACCGAGTCGCTGGCGAGCGCCCGCTCAACCGCTTTCGCCGCGATGCCGGTGCTTACGGTGAAGCCGAACTTCGAGTCGTTCTGGCCGGTCGCTATGAATTCATGCGTGTGGGCCTCGACGCCCGGCGTGACCCGGAGGAGAACGTCGGGGGCTTGTCGACCGGCCGCCACGATCCGATCCAAGCGATCGAGTTCGTCGAAGCTATCGACAACAAGCCGGCCTACACCGGCGTCGATTGCGGCGCGAAGTTCCTGATCACTCTTGTTGTTTCCGTGAAATACCAAGTGCTCAGCGGGAACCCCGGCCGAAAGCGCTATGTGCAGCTCGCCCCCGGTCGCAACGTCGAGCGACATCCCTTCCTCGTGGGCCAATTTGGCCATCGCCTTACACAGGAACGCCTTCGTGGCGTACGTGGCGTGACGACCAAAGAGGGCCACGGCTTCTCGACACCGGTTGCGAAGGTGCTCTTCGTCGTAGATGAACACCGGCGTTCCGAACTCGGCCGCAAGCTCCTGAACGTCACACCCACCGATCATGAGCCCGCCGTCGTCGCCACGGGCAGCGGTCTCAGGCAGGAGGTTCCATGGCAGTGGTTTCACGGGACGAATCTAACGGCGCGTAGCAGGGGCTACATGTACTCGGGAGCGTCGACTCCGAGCAGATCCAACCCGATCGACAGTCCGATCCGAGTAGCTTCCACCAACCACAGCCGGGCCTGCTGCAGTTCGGGGTCGACGTTGGTCGGCAGGATCGGGCAGTCGTTATAGAAACTGTGGAAGGCCGCGGCCAAGTCGCGCACCCAGGTGGTAATCCGGTGAGGAGCGCGATCCCGAGCGGCGCCGGCGACGACGTCCTCCAGTTCGAGGAGGTGCCGCAACACCGCGAGTTCATTCCGATTGGTGAGGGTGGCCAGTGACACGCCGTCGAGTTCGTTGCGCACGATGCCGCGTTTGTCGGCTTCACGCGAGATCGAGTGGATCCGGGCGTGAGCGTATTGAACGTAGAAGACCGGGTTCTCGCTGACCTGTGCCTTCCAGAGATCGATGTCGATGGTCTGGGTGGTGTCGATGCTCTGGATCAAATAGGCGAACCGGGTCACGTCGGGACCGAGGTCGGCGATCAGCTCATCGACCGCGATCATGTCGCCGGTCCGCTTGCTCAGCTTGACCTCTTCGCCGCCCCGAACCAGCTTGACATTCTGACCGATGATCGCTTCGTAGGTTCCGGCTTCGTGGCCCATGAAAATCATCGAGGCCTTCATCCGGGGTACGTAGCCGTGGTGGTCGGCGCCCAGGATGTCGATCACGATGTCGCCGCGATTGAACTTGTCGTGGTGGTAGGCGATGTCGGGGAGGAGGTAGGTGAACTGGCCATCGGCCTTAACGATCACCCGATCCTTGTCATCGCCCTCGACCGACGTGGCCAGCCAGGTGGCGCCATCTTTTTCGTAGATGTGGCCCGAACTGCGAAGGGTTTGGACGGCGGCCTCGACGGCGCCGCTGTCGACCAGGGCCTTCTCGCTGCTCCAGGTATCGAACGTGACGTGCATACCCTCCAGCGATTCCCGGACCTCCTGTATGGCGCGGGCGATCCCCCACTGGGCCGGGTCGACGTCGTCGGGCATCTCTGCAGCCCACTCGGACACATAGTCTCCCTGGTAACCGCCCTCGGGAACGGCGTGGCCCGTCTTTCGGGCGGTGAGGCTTTGGCCGAACAGCACGGTCTGATTGCCGCGATCGTTGATGTAAAACTCTTTGTGCGGCTCGTAGCCACACCGGCTGAGGATCCGGGCGAGGCTGTCGCCAAAGGCGCCCCAGCGCCCGCCGCCGGCGTGGAGCGGCCCTGTCGGATTCGAGCTCACGAATTCGATGTTGACCGACGTGCCCTCACCGAAGGTGGGCCGGGCGTACCGATCGGTGCCCTGATCGATCACCTCGACCAGAACGTCGTGCAGCCACGCAGGCGACAGCACGAAGTTGATGAATCCGGGGCCGGCGATGTCGAGCCGCTCGACGTGGGGAATGTCCGCCCGTTCCAGCAGATCCATGAGTTCCTGGCCGAGTTGGCGTGGATTCTTCCCGACCAGCTTCGAGCACACGAGAGCCGCATTCGTGCTCCAGTCGCCGTGCTCGGGATTGGCGGGTCGTTCGACGGTGACACCATCGGGAACCTGGTCGACGCCCAGTGAGCGGAGGCCATCGTGTACAGCGTCAAGAATGGTGGAGCGGAGCATAGTGTTGGCAGAACTGTAGAGCCCTGAAACAGGGGACGCGGGGACAAAATCTCACTGCACTGCCGGGCGAGGGCACTGCTAAGCTCTACGAACCCTGCCCTCGTAGCTCAGGGGATAGAGCATCGCCCTCCGGAGGCGTGAGCGGAGGTTCGAATCCTCCCGAGGGCGCAGAGTTGCGGCGCAAAATCACCTGGGCCAGAGCGCTTCGATCTCATCCACGAGGTCGAGGGTGTCGATGGTGCCTCCCACATACACGGTGCCGGTCCGCCAGAAGACGTTGGACCCAATGTCGGCCGGCATGAGATCTGAACCGTCGAACCGGAACGGATCGGCCGACACCAGGATGTCGGCGAAGGTTCTGTCAATCGGATCGGGGTAGAGCGACGTGTCGTGGAGTCGATTGGCGCTGAGATACCCGCCCTGGCCCGACCGCACCCGTTCGTTGGCGAAGTCCGGGCTTGCGATGTACGCCATCAGGGCCAAGGTCCACTGGCTGCCGTCGAGTGCTGCTGCGAACGTGCCAGCCCCCAGCACGACGCGCCCGAAGCGGTCGCCATCGGTTGGAAGATAGAAGGCGTCGACATCGCCGTTCGGTCCGATCCTTGCCTCCGCGTCGCGGTAGGTGCCGGCGATGAAGCTGGCCTGGCGATGAAGTACACACTCCCCGCTCAGGTGGGCCCGAGCCGCATCAGCCCACGTGGTTGAGTCGATGCCGTCGCGACCGCCGAACACGTTCCCGCGCCGAAACCAGATTGCACCCACGTGGTCGATGACCTCGACCACCTCCGGATCGTTGAAGGGAATCTCGTGGTTGACCCATCGATCGTAGAAGTCGGGCCCCTTCAGCCGGAGCATGTAGTCCTCGACCCAGTCGGTAAACGGCCACCCGGACGCCTCGCCCGAGGAGATCCCGATACACCACGGCGTCCCGCCGTCGCGGCGGATCTGGTTTACGAGTGCGTCCAGCTCATCCAGCGAGGTGGGTATCGCATAACCGTTCCGAGCAAAAACCTGCGGTTGGAACCAGACCAAGCTCTTCAGGTTTGCCGACTGGGGAACGGCATACACCCGCTCCTCGACGGTGGCGAGTTCGGTCCAGAACGAATCGAATCCGGCGGTCACCTCTTCCTTGATCAGCTGGGGCATCGGGACCAGTTCGCCGCGCCGGGCCAACGCCTCGATTCGTCCCGGTTGAGGAATCATCGCGATGTCGGGGGCGTCACCAGCCTCGATCAATTCGTCCAACAACACGTCGGCGTCGGCGCTGCCGGTGTACTCCACGGCGATCCCGGTCGCCTCGGTGAAGACATCGAAGGCCGCGTTCAGACTTTCGGCGGCGGAGTCGATCTCGGGCCCGAGGACCTCCACCACGAAGCCGTCCCGACGAGGGAGCTGCGGAAGGATAGGGGCCAGCGGATCGAAGTCTGCGATCGGGAAGCCGGGTTCG
>CALGOA010000014.1 GCA_937958015.1 uncultured Acidimicrobiales bacterium
AGTCCGCAGCGAACTCCTCCCAGCACTCATCGGGGTCGCTCACGTAGACCTCGTACCAGTAGTCGTGGCCGTGAATCAGCCCTCCAAGCCGGACCATCGGTGAATCGGATGTCGAGAAGTTGACCGTGAACGTTCTCATGCCCGGCACTTCATACCTGTGAGGCTGCGCATCCACCCGAAGAAAACGCCCTTCGCTCTCTCGTTCCCAGATGACTAGGTCCGGAGCCTGACGATCTGAGGCTAAGACGAACCCGCGCTCGGAAAGGTCTTTACCCATGACGTCGGTGACCAGTTCTTTGAATACCTTCGACTCCCGACGGAAGAAGAGCTGGTTTAGAAACACGCGAAGCTCCACGCCGCAAGACTGACTCTGACGGCCCGCGATCGCAACGTGGCAATCCGCCTACGAACGATGAGCGAAGGCGCCCCCAGCGCCGAAGCGTAGGAGTGAGTGCCATAATGGCCCGGCCGGCGCCATGAAGCGAGGGACGAGCGAGAACATGGCCCCGGCTGCACGAACGACGAGCGAAGGCGCCTCCAGCGCCGAAGCGTAGGAGTGAGTGCCATAATAGAACCGTGGTCCAGCGCGCACTGAAGCCGGCCGAGTTCGCCAACCTGGTGAATGCGGTGACGTCGGCCTTTGGTGACCCAACGCGTCGGGACATCTACCTCCTGTTGCACGAACACCCCGATGGCCTCACGGCGTCCGAGGTGGCGTCACACGCTGGCGTGCATGCCAACGTCGCTCGCCATCATCTGGACAAGCTGACCAGCGGCGGGTACCTCGACATCTCGAAGCGTTCCAACCCTGGCGCGGGTCGACCGGCCAAGGTCTTCACCGCCACCGAACCCAGCCTCCACCTCGAATTCGAGGTAGGCCACGACGACATCCTGATCACGCTGCTGGGCAAAGCCCTGTCGCGCTTGGACCCCGAGGACGCGGCCCAGATGGCTGAAGAAGTGGGGCTCGAGTTCGGGCGCAAGATGGCGGGCGACGTCGGAATGGACGACGCCGATTCGTCGCATCGCTCGTTTCGATCCGCGCTCCATATCGTCGCAGATGCATTGTCGGCGCATGGTTTTGCCGCACGAGCCGAACGCCAGGATGAACAGACCGCAGCCGACGATCCACAGCTCCACATCGTGGCGGGGCATTGCCCGTTCGGTGACGTCGCAATCGAACACCCGGTGATCTGTGCGGTCGACCGGGGAATGGTGAAGGGTCTGCTCGGTTCGTTGTACGGCGAGACTCAGGTGGCGCTCACCTCGTCGGTCGCACAGGGCGACGAAGCGTGTGTCACCGACGTGATCGACGCCTCCGCCGTCACCTCGTGACCCGTCGGAATCTCGATTCCGCTTCGGCGGCGCCGCTGCGGGACTCGGCCCGTCAGGCGATGGTCGCGGCGCTCGAGCTTCCGAGTGCCGATCCCAGCCGGCTGCACTCGGAGGCCATGGAGGTTCGGGCCCACCTCGAACACGCCCGAGAGATCGTCGCCAGCTTCATCGGCAGTCGTTCTTCGGAGGTGATCTTCACCTCGTCGGCATCCGAGGCGATTGCCATGACGATCCGGGGTGCACTGGCCAAAGGCGGGCCGGGCACGGTCGTGGTGGGTTCAGCGGTGGAACATTCTGCGGTCCGTGAGTCCGCCGGTGAGGACTTCCGCTCGGTTCCCGTCGACTCGCAGGGCATCGTGGACGTCGATGCGTTTGAGGCGATGCTCGAATCCGAGCCTCTCATCGCCTTGGCTGCGTGCCAGTGGGGCAACCACGAAATGGGAGCCATTCAGCCGATCGAAGCGATCGCCGAACGGTGTGCCGCCCATGGCGTCATGCTCCTCGTCGACGCGGCTCAGGCAGCTCCCTGGCTGCGGATCAACTTCCTGTCGAGCGGCGCCGACTTCATGGCGCTGTCGGGCCCGAAACTCGGTGGCCCGCCCGGCACCGGTGCCCTGGTTGTCAAGCGAGGAAAACGGATCCCACCCATGGTGGTCGGCGGCGCTCAGGAACGGGGTCGACGAGCCGGGTTGGAGAACACGCCGTCGATGATGGGGCTGGCGGCCGCATGTGAAGAGCTGGAGGAGTCGCTCGACTCCGAGATCACCGCTGCGCTGGCCCTCACCGACAGACTTCGCACGGGACTTACCGCCATCGACGGGATCACCATCTTTGGCCCGGACGAGCCGGATGACCGGCTCCCCCATCTGGTCTGCTGCGGCATCGAAGGAATCGAACCTCAGGCCGTGTTGCTCGGTTTGGATCAGCGGGGCATCTCTGCCCACTCGGGCTCGGCGTGTGCGGCCGAGGACATCCAACCCTCACCCGTCCTTGAGGCGATGGGGGTGGACGCCGCACGGTCGCTGCGATTTAGCGTCCATGCGAATTCAACGGCCGACGACATCGATGCGGTCCTTACCGAACTTCCGCAGATCGTTTCTGATCTTCGGGCTCTGGCATGAAGAAGCCGGCCCGACAGATGCGACTATTCGGACCGCCCAAACGACTGTCGAAGGAGACGCGCGAACGTGGCCTTCGTTCGATTCGACGAATTCGGCGTCGACTCGACCGGATCGACGATCAACCGAAAGACCCAAAGGACTAACCGCTCCTTCGCCTTTCGGCCGATGCGGTCGCTGTCGTACCGCTCGCCCCAGCGCCTGTTGCGATAGCCGCCCACCGGTCCAGCCCAGCGGCCCGTGTTGTCACCACGGGTGAGGAATACTGGTCGTGAGAAGGAGAAGCGATGACCATCACAATCGATCCCGTCGGCACCGCCGCCACTGCGACCGAACCGCCCGCGACCAGTACCGACAACCTCGTCACTCTGATCGGGGGAATCTGGCTGACGGCGGGACTCTTCATCGACGGGTACGCCCACTCGAACATCATCGACACCGAGACCGAGGATTTCTTCACGCCGTGGCACGGCCTCTTCTACAGCGGGTTCGCCTTCACCGCGGGTTGGGTCGGCTTCCTGATGTACCAACGTCGTAACCCCAACGGTATTCGAACCTGGATTCCGCCCGGCTACGGCTGGGCGGTCGTTGGCGTGATCGCCTTCGGTATCGGTGGCATCGGCGATGGAATCTGGCACACGAAGTTCGGCATCGAGGTCGGCATCGATGCCCTGTTATCGCCCACCCATCTCCTTCTTCTTTATGGCCTCATCCTGCTTTTGGCAGCCCCGCTTCAGGCGGTCTTGCGCACCGGTGGATCGGTGTGGATGCCCATAACGTCGGTGACGATCCTGGCCCTGCTGGCCGCGTTCTTCACCAGCTTCATTCGGCCGTTTGGCAAAGGCTGGGCCCTCGGGATCGGCTTCGATCCCCGACGCGGCGACGACATCTGGGCCTCGTGGATGGTCGGCGGCGTGATCATCGCCACCACGATCATGTGTGTATCGGCGTTGTATCTCCTGCAGCGCTTTCCGGAGCTTCCCTTCGGAGCGGTAACCGTGCTGTGGTTGATTCCGGCCACATTCGAAGCGATCGCCCTGTCATCCACGATCGAGCCGGCGATCGTCGGCGGTCTGCTGGGTGGCCTGACCGCGGATGTGGTGTTGCGACAGCTGTCGGGAACACGACGTTTCGTCTACGGGGCAGCCCTGTCGATCGGCTCGGTCGTCGCATGGTCAGCGTGGACCCTCACCCAGCATCTGATCAACGACCCGGTTGCGGTCCCAGCCGAAGTCTGGACTGGCCAGATCGTTCTCAGTGCGTTCGTGGCGCTGGGCATAACGATGCTTGCGATTCAGCCATCAACCCAACTTCAACCCGAGCACTGACCCTCTACCATTGCGCGCATGAGTGATCAGATTCGCTACGGCGTCGTCGGGACCGGAATGATGGGCCTCGAGCACATCTTCAACATCAACGCGGTCGACGGCGGAATCGTCACCGCGGTGTCAGATCCCAATGAGGCTTCTCGAGCCAGTGGGGTCGACGCGGCGCAACAGGCTGAAGACGCCCCAGCCACCATCGGATCATTCGCTCATCATGGTGAACTGTTGGAGAGTGGCCTGGTCGACGCCGTGGTGCTGGTCTCGCCGAACTACACCCACCGTTCGATCCTCGGCGACATTCTCACCGCCGACGTGCACACCCTCATCGAGAAGCCGATGTGCACCACCGTCGAGGACTGTCTTGAGGTCGTCGAACTCGCCGCCAACAGCTCCAAGATCACCCAGGTCGGCATGGAGTACCGATACATGCCGCCGGTCGCTCGGATGATCCGGGAGATTCGCAGCGGTGTCGTCGGCGATCCGCACATGGTGGCGATTCGAGAGCATCGCTTCCCGTTCCTTGAGAAGGTTGACGACTGGAACCGGTTCTCGGCCAACACCGGCGGCACCCTCGTCGAAAAGTGCTGCCACTTCTTCGACCTGATGAACAACATCATCGGCACCAAACCCATCCGGGTCATGGCGTCAGGTGGCCAGAACGTGAACCATCTCGATGAGGTCTACGACGGCAAGGTCCCCGACATCCTCGACAACGCTTACGTGATCGTCGAATACCCCGACGGTCGACGGGCCCATCTGGATCTGTGCATGTTCGCTGAAGCGACCCACAACCAGGAGGAGATGAGCGTCGTCGGCCCGAAGGGCAAGGTCGAGGCCCTCCTGCCAACCAGCGTGTTCAAGCTGGGTCGCCGGGGCGAACACTTCGTCGGCAACGTCGAGATCGAAGAGGTCCACGATGACGAAATCGCATACGAGGGCCTTCACCACGGTTCCAGCTATCTCGAACACATCGACTTCCTGGCTGCGTGCCGGGGCGAGCGAGACATCGAGGTGACGGTGGACGACGGCCTCTGGGCCGTGGCGATCGGAGCGGCAGCCCATCGAAGCATCGACGAAGGTCGGATCGTCGATCTGAGCGAGTTCATCTAACCAAACGCTCCCATTTGGGAACTTCGACCACAGCGGGAACGAACGCCTGGGAGTACCATTTCCTCCGTGGCTCGCCGGCGCGATCGAAGCCGTGAGCGTCCACGAAACCAACGTTCTGGAAGGACAAAACACAGATGACGAAGTGGAACGCACCAACGGTTGAGATGTCGTGGTTCTCGGCCCTCTGCGACGACGACTACGAGTTCCTCGGTCAGCCCGACCCCGAGCTCCTCTCGAGCTGGGAGCACTGTCGGAACATCGTGCTCACCGCGGATCGATTCGGCTTCGACAACGTGCTCCTGCCGTCCGGTTATCAGTTGGGGATCGACAACACGGCGTTTGCGGCCGGCATGGCGCCGTTGACGAACGACATTCGTATGTTGTTGGCCATCCGCTGCGGTGAGCTGGTGGTTCCCCAGGTCGCTCGTCAAATGGCCACGCTCGATCAGATGATGGGCGGTCGGCTGACGATCAACATCATCAGCAGCGACATCCCCGGCGAGAAGCTCGACAGCGAACCCCGGTACCGACGCAGCACCGAGATCATGTACGTGCTCCGCGAGCTGCTCGATGGCCGCGGTGTCGACTTCCAGGGTGACTTCATCAACCTCACGATCGACCCTCCCCGCCTGCGCACCGTGTCGGGTAAGAGTCCGCTGTTCTACTTCGGTGGTCTGTCACCCGCCGCACGCGAGTGTGCAGCTTCGGGTGCCGATGTCTTCCTGATGTGGCCCGACGTCACCAGCAGCATGCTCGAGGTCAAGGCCGACATGGACGCCCGGGCCGCGGCCAAGGGTCGTTCGTTGAAGTACGGATGGCGCTCCCACGTGATCGTTCGCGAAACCGAAGAGGAGGCTCGGGCCGCCGCTCGCCGCCTGCTCTCAAAGCTGGACGACGAAACCGGAACCGAAATCCGCCAGAAGAGCCTCGATTCCAAGAGCGCAGGAGTGGCCCGACAGGCCGAGTTGCGCGAAGGCGCCGACGACGAGGGGTACGCCGAACGGCATCTGTGGACCGGCGTCGGCCGGGCCCGTTCGGGTGCAGGAGCCGCCATCGTCGGCGATCCCGACCAGGTGCTGGGCAAGCTGGAGGAGCTGGCGAACGCCGGGATCGAGGCGTTCATCCTGAGCGGCTATCCGCACGCGGCCGAGTGTGATCTCTTCTCCCGCCACGTGTTGCCCCACATCGATCACGGACGGCTGGAATTCGACCCACATCCTGTGGCTGTATAGGACATATGGAATTCGGCGAGCTGTACGAGGACAATCGACTCAACTGGAACGACCGGGCGAAGGTCCACGTCTCATCGTCGATGTATCGGCTCGATGAATACGTCAACGACCCGGAACTGATCAGCCGAACGATTACCTACGATCGCAACTTCATGGGCCCGGTCGAGGGTCTGAGCGTCGCTCATCTGCAGTGCCACGTTGGTACCGACACCATCAGCCTCGATCGGCTCGGGGCATCGTCGGTCGTTGGATTGGACTTCTCCGACGAGGCCATCGTCGCCGCCGGTCGGTTTGCCGCTGCCGCCGGGAGCAGCGCACGATTCGTTGAGGCCAGCGTCTACGACGCACCGGAAGCGATCGGCGAGAAGGTCGACTTCGTCTACACCAGCATCGGCGCCATCAACTGGTTGCACGACATCGACGCGTGGGGCCGGGCCGTCGCTGGACTCTTGGAGCCCGGAGGACGTTTCTACATCCGGGACACCCACCCGTTCGCGTGGATATTCGAAGAGATCGACGGCGCCATCGTTCCCCACTTCGACTACTTCAATTCCGGCGGCGCCCTGTCCTGGGATGAGGCCGAGACCTACAGCGACAATCCCGATGAGATCGAGATCACCAACACTCGACACCACGAGTGGAATCATTCACTTCCGGCGGTCGTGAATGCCCTCGTCGCCGCCGGACTACGGATCGACCGGATGGACGAACACCAGGGTGCACCCTGGGAATTGCTGCCCTCGGCGGTGAAAGAGGGGGACCTCTGGTATTTCCCCGAACCGTTGCGATCCCAGGTCCCGGTACTGTTTTCGCTCAACGCCACCAAGGTGTGACGCTTCGTTCGCTCGTGGTGAGGAACCCATGAATCTCGACAATCCAATCATCGCCACGTTCACCCGGGCCGACTACACCGAGAGTGTGCACCGCGGCGCATGGACGTTGGTCAGGACCCAAGCCGATGGCTCGGTCGAGGTCGTCGACGGCCGGGGGCAGGCGGATCAACAGATCTTCGCCCGAAGTGCCATGAAGGGCCTGCAGGCGCTCGCCGTCGTGGAATCCGGTGCCGCCGACGCATTCGATCTCAGCGAGGCCGAGCTCGCGATCTGCTGCGCCTCCCACAGTTCCGAGCCCGAACATCTTCGGGCCGTCGCCGCCATGTTGAGCCGAGGTGGTCTGGTGGAGGATCAGCTTGGGTGTGGCGCCAGCCCGCAGTGGTTCCAGCGCCCGACCGGCCAGAAGCGGCGTTCGTACCATTGCTGCTCGGGCAAACACTCGGGCATGTTGCTCACGGCGGTCCATCTGGGTGAGGATCCGGCTACCTACCTTTCGCCGCAGTCGCAGACCCAACAGTTGGTGCGGTCGGCGGTGGCCGACATGACCGGGGCCGAACTCACCGACGGAATCGACGGCTGCAGCGCACCCACGTTTCGCATGCCGCTCTCGTCGCTGGCCGCAGGTATCGCCCGGCTCGCAACGCCCGCTGGACTGGCCCCCGAACGGGCGGCGGCGGCCGACCGCATCACCGCCGCAGTGGGAGCCAACCCCAACATGATCGGCGGCGAACAACTGCGATCCGATAGTGATTTGATCCGGGCCACCGATGGGCGGGTCTTCACCAAACTGGGTGCCGAAGGCATCTTTGTGTGCGGCGTGCGCGGCACCGGGTACGGGTTGTGCATCACCGTCGACGACGGGAACGAGCGAGCCTTCGACGCTCTGGCCCTGACGATCCTTCGGTCCCACGAGCTGATCTCGTCGACCGAGTTCGATGCGTTGGAACAGTACACCTCGCTCAAACGACATAACGCGGACGGCATCTACAGCGGCGACATCCTCATTTAGGACCGCGTCAGCGGTAGGAGCCATCGATCGAGTCGAGGACCTCGCCGATGAGTCCCGGAAGGTCGCTGGCGGTGAGGGTGCGACGTCCCAGGGATCCGGCCTGACCGTGTAGTAGCGATCCCAGGCTGGCCGCATCCATCGGGTCCAATCCCTGAGCGAGCCCGGCCGCGATCACACCGGACAACACATCACCCGACCCTGCGGTAGCGAGCCGTTGGTCGCCTGCGTCGACCAGTCGAACGGCGCCGCTGGGGTTGGCCACGACCGTTGTGGGCCCCTTGAGCAGGAAGACACAATCGAAGCGAGCCGCTCCTTCCCTCGCAGCCTGGATCCGGTCGGTTCCGGGTCGACCACCCATCAGCCGTTCGAACTCGCCGTCATGGGGAGTAAGCACGGTGGGACGACTGCGACCCGCAATGGCGCTCTGGATCGGATCGAGCTGCGAGAGTGCTCCACCGTCGAGCACCAACGGTCGATCGACGGTCAGCGCCGCACGAAGCCCGAGGCTGTCATCGCCCTGTCGATCCATCCCGGGGCCAATCACCACCGCTCCGAACCGTTCGGCAAGATCGACTACATCATGCCCCCAGCTCACCCGGCGGGCCGACTGGACCGCCTCCACCGGAAGCGCCGCTCCCTCACCCAGAACGTCCAGGTAGGAGGCCCCGGCGGCGAACGCACCAGAACACACCAGGGCGGTGGCGCCCGACATTCCTGCGGCACCACCGACGACCCGAACCGCAGCATTCCACTTGTGCGCCCCAGTCGGCCGCTGCGGCCAGCGTTCCAGATCATCCGGCTGGAGCAGGTGCGTTGAGACGTCGGAACAGTCGAGGCCCAGCGTCGCCACGGTGACCTGACCGCTCAGGTCGGCGCCTGATCCGAAGAGCAGGCCCGGTTTGTACGCACCGAAGGTGATCGTGCGAGTTGCCCGTAGTGGCGATCCGATCAACTCGCCCGTCATACCATCCACACCGCTGGGAATGTCGACGGCGAGGACCTCAACGTTGGGAAGTGGTGGTGGGTCGAACGGGCGGCTCAGCCCGGTCCCGAACGCCGCATCGATCACGAGGTCCGGTTCGGGCGTTCGATCGGCCGGAACAGGAGCCATCGCATCCGCACCCACCGGGATCACCCGGCAACGAACCCCCCAGCGGGTCATCACCGACGCTGCGGCTCGGCCGTCGGCGCCGTTGTTGCCTGGTCCACAGAGGAGCCACACCCGTTTGCCGTAGGTGCCGCCGAGCATCGAGCGGGCCATGGCGGCTACCGCCCACCCCGCTCGTTCGATCAGGGTCTCCAGCGATTGCGGCGCCGCCGCATCGATCGCGTTCATCTGTTGGGGAGTAACGACCGGCAGCACGCCCCAACCCTAGAGCTCGTCAGCTGGGTACGATCGATCGGTGAGCACCACCGATCCACTCGCACGCTTTCGACTCGACGGCAAGGTCGCCGTCCTCACCGGAGCCTCGTCAGGCCTCGGAGTGCAATTCGCCGAGGCGCTCGACGGCGTCGGTGCCACCGTCGTACTGGTGGCCCGCCGGGCTGACCGACTCGAGGAACTGGCCAGTCGGCTCAACAACGCCACGGTGGTGGCAGCCGATGTGACGGCGGACGGCGCTGCGGACTACATCGTGGCCAAGACCATCGAACGCCACGGATCGGTCGACGTCGTGGTGAACAACGCCGGGATCTCCCGGGTCATCGCCGCCCTCGACGACGATGTCGACGACTTCCGCCACGAGATGGAAATCGACCTCATCGCACCGTACGAACTGGCCCGCAAGTCGGCCCGGCACATGATCGACAGCGGCCGGGGCGGTTCGATCGTGAACATCGGTTCCATCCTCGGTTCGGTGGCGGGCGGTCGCCTGAAGACAACCTCGTACGCCGCCGCGAAGGGGGGTCTACACAACCTCACACGAGAGTTGGCAAGTCAATGGGCCCGCAAAGGAGTGCGGGTGAACGCCATCGCTCCCGGCTGGTTTCACAGCGAGATGAACGATGGGATGTTCGGCTCCGATTCGGGCCGAAACTTCATCAACGGTGGAGCCCCGATGGGGCGAGCTGGTGAGTCGGGAGAACTCGACGGTGCCCTCCTCTACCTCGCATCGGATGCCTCCAGCTTCATGACGGGCCAAATCCTGGCGGTCGATGGCGGCTGGACGGCGGTCTGAACGTTCGATTTTTGTTCCGTCGAGCCGATTGACACCCGATGCCCTACACCCATCTCATCTTCGACTTCGATCACATGTTGTTCGATACCGACCAGTCCGAGGCGTTGTCGTTTCAGCACGCGCTTCGATCGCATGGTGTTGCCGATCCCGAACCTCTGCTGGGTCACTATCAACGGATCAATCAGGGGCTGTGGCGAGAGGTCGAAAAGGGCACGATCAGCCCTAACGAAGTAAAGAGCCAGCGGTTCGCCACGCTGGCCGCCGAAGCGGACCTTCCGTACGACCCCGAGGCGGTCGCCGAGTCCTACACCGCCGGGCTTTGTGACCATGGCGAACTTTACGACGGAGCGGGCGAACTGGTGATGTCGCTCGCCGACACGTTCACCCTTGCGATGGTCACCAACGGCCTCGGTCCGGTGCAGCGGGGTCGGCTGGATCGGATTGGACTGGGCGGCGTGTTCGAACCGCTGGTCATCAGTGGAGAAGTCGGTGTCTCGAAACCACGGCCCGAGATCTTCCAATTGGTCTTCGACGCCTTTCCCGACACCCCTCGCAGCAACTTCCTCATGATCGGCGACAGCCTCACCAGCGACGTGGCCGGGGGCCGCAACGCCGGCATCGACACCTGTTGGTACGACCGCCACGGAGCAAACGAATCGCCCGAGGAGCCGACCCATCGGATTGAGTCGATCTCTGATCTTTGTTCCCTGCTGAATGACGACTCGTAAGCTGGTGTGGCAATGAAGAGTTATCTGATTCGACACGCGCACGCCGGTGTTCGATCCTCGTCCGACCGCCACGACCGATATCGGCAACTCAGCGACCGCGGACTGGACGCCGCGATGGTGATCGCAGAGGCTTTGGCGGAAATCAAGGTGAAGGCGGTGGTCTCAAGCCCGTCGACTCGTTGTGTGCAAACGGTGGAACCGCTCGCACAAAACCTCGGTCTCGAGGTGATCGAGGACGAGCGGCTCTGGGAGGACGCCAGCATCTCCGATGCCATGGAGGCGTTGGAGGAGTACACCGAGGCCGGAGGGGTGGTGATGTGCAGCCACGGCAACATCATTCCCGAGATGCTGCACTGGTTGATGCAGCAGGGGATGACCACCAAGGGCCGCGGGTGTGCGAAGGGGTCGGTCTGGACCCTCAGCCACCGTGATGGCCAGTACGCCAAGGCCCGCTACCGAAGCCACGACGACCTCCCCCACTAACCCCCTCCCTGCAAATTCCTGATGGGGGCTACATCCCACGGTGTTTCGAACGGGTAGAACGCCTCCGATGTCGTCGCCAACAGGAAGAACACCGTCTCACGGCGTTTGGAGGTAGTTCTCAAGCATCGCTCCGGGAGCGCCGTTGGAACGGACCATGGACCGTTGCACAAGCAGACCCCTTCTTCTGGTTTCAGCTGCGCTAGTCATAGCGGCCTGCGGCAACGCGGGCAGCACGGCGGGCCCAGACACTTCGATGCCGGCAATCGTTGCGAACGTCGAGGAACCAAGGACATCCTCGACCACCTCGACCACCTCGACGACAGTGGCCTCCACGACGACCACTGTTTCGCAATCCGAGATCACCGATCGATACTGTGCGAAGGCTCGCGAAGCCATCGATGTGGCCATCGACTTTCTCGATGTCAACGGACTCGAAGCTATCGAGTCTGTTGAGTACGCTGAACTGAGCGACGAAGTCATCAACGCCGTTGAGCCGATCCCCCTCGAGATCGCCGACGTGTATCCGACCCAGGCAGAAGCGCTTTCCGACCTCCACGAACTGCGCGTCGCCACTGGGAAACCGCTCACCGAGGCCGAACTCACAGAGATCTTCAGCCCGACTGTTCGTCAAGCCATAGAGGCTGTTGACCTCTTTGACGAGGAGCAGTGCGGCACCACGTTCGATCAGGTCCTCGCCAGCACGCGAGAAGACCCGAACTCGGCAACTCGCTTCCCGCTCGTCTCCGGCGCAGTCGTCTTCGTAGACCCTCAGCGGTCGTACGTCCTCGATACCGATCCGGCGTGGTTCCCGTTGCCCGAGTCGGCCGAGTCCGCGACGGCTGAGCGGTGGGTGGTTGCTGAGGACGACGCCAACGGAGTGAACGCAAACCTGAACGTTGTGACGGCTCCGGTTCCAGACGTGGATCTGCAGACGTACCTAGATCAGAATGTTGCCGGTCTACTCCGTGGGCTTCCCGGCATCGTGATCGTGCGGGCCGAACTGATCCAGGGCACGTTCGGTCAAGAGTTGGGCGTGATCGAATCGAATTTCACGGATGCGGACAACATCGAGTTCTCGTTCGTTCAGTACTACGCAATCGCTGACGACGAGGCCGCAATCGTCACGCTGACAACCGCAACCGAACGAATGTCTGAGGTTCTTCTGGACGTCGGGCCGTACATGCGTACGATCACTCGGCTCACGCCATAGACCCAGTCGGTTTCTTAACAACAGTCCCTCGGCCGTGTCGAGGGACACGAAGAGTCCCGGAAACGATTGACAGCGACGCATCCGGTTACCAACATGACCGGGTGTCAGAGAAGATCGGTTTCATCGGACTCGGCAACATGGGAGGGCCGATGTGTGCCCGACTTGTCGGGGCCGGGTATGACGTCATCGCGTTCGACATCAATCCCGACGCCCTAGCCTCAGCCGTCGAGGCGGGTGCGACGGCCGGCGAATCTGCAGTTGCGATCGCCGCCGAGGTCGACCTTTTCCTCACCTCACTCCCCCGACCCGACCACGTACAAGCCGTGATGGGCGGTCCCGACGGTGCGCTGACGGCTCTGTCGGCGGGATCGATCTGGGTGGACCTCACCACCAACCGCACCTCGCTGATCGAAGAACTGGCCGAACAGGCCCCCGAGGGGGTGGCTGTCGTCGACTCACCCGTCACCGGAGCCGTGGACGGCGCCCGTCAAGGCAAGTTGACGCTGTTCCTCGGTGGCGACGACGCCAGTGTCGCTCGGGTCGCCCCGGTACTTGGGCATATGGGGTTGGTCATCGAGTGCGGACCGCGTGGCACTGGCAATGTGACCAAGTTGGTCACGAACCAACTGTGGTTCATCCACGCTGCGTCATTGGCGGAGGGGTTTGCGATGGGTATGGCCAACGGTGTCTCGCTGGAGACGCTCTGGTACGCCATCAAGGAAAGCGTCGGCGATTCGTTCGTCGCTCGGCATGACGCCCCAAGCATCTTCGCCGGTCATTACGATCCGTCGTTCACCCTGGGACTCTGCCTCAAGGATCTCGGCCTCGTCGAGGAGCTCAGTCAAAACGTCGCAGCCTCTCTCGACATGACGAAACAGGCCCACGAACAGTTCAAGAAGGCGACGGAACGGTACGGCCCGGATGAGGGTGAGCTGCACGTGGCCAAACAAATCGAAGAGGACGCCGGATTGTCCATGCGGATGGACGGCGACTGGATTCCGCACTGGGAGAAGTAGTTGATGGCCACTCTCGCCGACCAACCGATTTCACTGGACCAACTGGTCGACCTGGATGCGTTCCCGATCCACGAACCCGACGGCGAGGTGTACCGAGCGGTGGTCGAACGAGCCCGCCAGCAACTGGCCGAGACCGGATGCGCCCTCAACAAGGACTTCGTTCATCCCGAAGGTCGTGCAGTGCTCGCCGCCGAGATCGAGTCCAACAAGCCACACACCCATTTCTCGACCCAGACGATGAACCCCTACTTCCACACCGAGGTGAATCCCGACTACCCGCCCAATCATCCGGTTAACACCTTCATCGAACGGTCCAGCGGATTCATCCCCGGTGATGCATGGGATTCCGGATGCGCAAACGACGTTCTGTTCCGGGCTCCCGAGGTTGCGAGGTTTCTGGCCGACTGCCTCAGCATTCCCGCCCTGCATTGTTACGCCGACCCGTTGGCGGGGCTCACGTCCAACATCCTCGACCCCGGCCAGCAGTTCACCTGGCATTTCGACACCAATGACTTCGCCGTCACCGTTCTGGTTCAGGAAGCCGACGAGGGCGGATTGTTCGAGTACGTGCCCGGCATTCGCTCAGCCGACGATGAAGGTTTTGAAGCGATCGCCTCGATCCTTGACGGTGGCCGCGACGGGGTGGTGAGCCTCGACCTGCGACCGGGCGATCTGCAGATCTTCAAGGGCCGTTACTCGTTGCACTGCGTGACCCGGGTGGCGGCCTCGTCCCGGCCTCGTCACGCAGCGATCTTCGCCTATACCGAACAACCCGACGTGATCGGACGTGTCGATCGGACCCGCCAACTCTTTGGGCGGGTGCTGAAGGAACACGAGGACGCCGAAATCGAACGCATCCGCGGCGACGCCCTGCTCGATTGATGGGTTCGGCGGTCGTGCGTTCTGCCTGATGGCAACGACATTGCAGGCCTTCTACCCCGTGGAAACACCGTGAGATGTAGTCCCCATCAGGAATTTGCAGCGGTGACGTCAGCAGCCGAGGCGGGCGATGACGGGGCCGGTGAGCTGAGCGATCTGATCGGCGGCGTTCAGGTCGGCCAGAGCCGCCGCATCCTCACAAGCTTCATCGTTTCGGCCCAGTCGTTCGAGCACCACCATTCGAAAGGCCCGGGCGTCGGGATAGGTGGGATCGGCCTCCACCGCTCGATCCAGATTCACACCTGCTGCGACCAGGAGTTCCGCGGCCGCGTCGGTCTGACCGCCGTCCTGGGCTGATCCCGATGCCAACACGCCATACCAGCCCCGGTAGGCCAGGGCCGGTGCGTAGTTCGGGTCGCGAGCCAGAACGTCGTCGAAACACTCGAAGCTCTCGAGCAACATTCCCTCGACCCCCATCGACTGGCATTCGAACACCTGCTGGCGTGCGGTCAGCTCGATCTCTCCGGTGATCTGGTCGTTCACGCCCCGTTCGCCCGTTGAAATCGCCAGCAACCATCCGGCCAACAGCCCGAACAGGGTGAGTCCCGCGATCCAGACCCAGCGCCGTCCGCCACCGCCAGGGGTGGGCGCCGGTGCTGACTCGGCGCCACGGATCTGGCGGGTCACCCGGGCCAAACGGACGGTGTAGTCGGCTTTCAGCTCCTCATAGTCGGCCTCGTCCAGATCGCCGGCAACAAACTCGGACTCGAGGTCGGTGAGCGAGGTGATCAGGAACTGCTGTTCCGCTTCCAACGAGGCGAGGTCACTCACTCGTCGACCTCGGCACGTTGTTGGTCCAGCAGTTCGGCAACGAGGCGTTCGTCGGCGGCCGTCGGATCGGCCGAACCCGAACTGCGACGCACGGTGACGGTCACCACCGCTACACCCGCGGTCAGAACCAGCACCGGCAACATCCACACCAGAGTGGCAACACCATCGGAGGGTGGGTTGAGCAGAACCTCGGTCCCGTAGCTGTTGACCAGGGCATTGCGGATGTCGGTATCGGTCGCACCCGCTGCGATCTCGTCGCGAATGAACTGCCGGATCGTGGCGGCCACGCCAGCGTTTGACTCGGCCACGCTCTGGCCGTCACAGGTAGGACAGGCGAACAGATCGTTGAGCGCCTCGGCCCGTTCGCCCGGATCGACGGTGTTGTCCGTGTCGAGGCTTGCAAACGAAAGCAGGCCGAGCAGCGCTACCGCAACCAGCGCCCATGCGGCACGGCTGCCAGCGGTGAGGTTCATCGGCCCTCCAACTCGGCGATGGTCTCCTGCACCTGGAAGGCCCGAAGGCCTCCGATGTAGTGCTCGATCACCTGACCATTTGGTGCCACCAGGAACGATTCCGGGATCTGGGCGATCTGAAAATCGATCGCCGAGCGCGGGCTTTCAAGCACTGGCCAGTTGCCGCCCTCACGGTCGAAGAATCGAGTTACCGCATCGGTGTCGGGGTCGTCGAACAACACGGCCACAAGGCTGAGATCGTTCGACTGGCCCCACGCCTCAAGCTCGACCAGATCGGGATGTTCCACGATGCAACCGGCGCACCAGGTGGCGAAGAAGTTGACCAGGACCCAGTCGCCGACCTCGGCATCGATGTCGTACGGGATCGGTGAACCCTCGGTGTTGACCGAGGTGCCAGCCAAACCCTCCAGTGGCATCCCCTGCACTTGGGGCACCTTCTGTCCCAGCAACGGGTGGGGTTGTGCGTCGAGATCCCCACGGCCAAAGGCCAGCAGTGCGATGAGCGCGACACAGACGATCCCGATCGCTATCGCGATGGAGCGAATGTTGGAAGACCGGGGTTCCGGTGTTGCAGTTGCGACTTCTTCAACCGGAGTCATGCAACACCCCTGCGGAGTCGACGGAAGGCGCTGACCAACAGGGGGTCACGCTTCACGTCCTCAGGCGGTGTGGTGGAGGCGCCGACCGGATCGGTTCCCCGACGCCGGGGTCCCGGGAACACGGCGAGGAACGTGCCGATCGCCATCAGAATTCCACCACCCCAGATCCAGGTGATCAGCGGTCGGATGATCACCCGAAGCCGGATCGGTCCATCGGGATTCGGCGGGACCTCATCGAGCACGAGGTACAGATCCTCGGTGAAACCGGGTCGCACCGAGGGCGTACCCACGATCATCCCCTGTTGGGTGTAACGGGTCCGCGCGGGCTGGTACTCCTGCTGATCATCGATGATCACCCGGGCAAACGTACGCTCGCGACGACTGGTTCGATCGGCACCGAGTTCGTCGTACTGGAAGCTGTGGCCGTCGACGAAGGCCGTTTCTCCCGGTTCCAGCGTGAAGACCCGGTCGGTCTTGTAGCTCTCGCTGGCGGCGACACCCATGGCGAGCACGATGACACCCAGGTGGACGATCATCCCTCCGTTCGTACGGCCGATGAAACCTCGCCAACCCTGCCGACGGGTGGCCAACACGATCTGGCGCATTGCAGCACCACCGGCGAAACCAGCCAGCGCGAACGTGATGACAGGCCAGAATCCGCGGGCTCCAATGATCACCGCGAGGGCAAGCACACCGACGGATGAAACACCGGGCCAGAACAGCCGGGTTTGCAGCAGTTCCGTGGAGGCCTTTCGCCACGGCAGAACCGGCGCCACGGCCATCAGGAACAAGGTGACGATCGCGATGGGCCGACCGAGAGAGTCGAAGTACGGGCGGCCGATGGTAAGGCGCGACCCGTCGAAGGCTTCGGCGAACAGGGGGAAGACCGTGCCGAGCAACACGACGAAGGCCATGGCACCGAACAACACGTTGTTGGCGAGGAAACTGGCTTCGCGACTGAGCGGAGAATCGATAGCTCCGGGTGAACGAAGCCGATCGCCGCGCCAACCGATCAGTCCGACCGAACCGAGCGTGATGATGGCAAAGAACACCAGCAGCCACGGCCCGACCTCGCCGTCGGCAAAGGCATGCACGCTGTCGATCACGCCCGACCGGGTAAGGAACGTGCCCAGAATGGTCAGTGCGAACGTGGCGCATACCAGCGACAGGTTCCAGACCCGAAGCATGCCCCGACGCTCCTGCACCATGACCGAGTGCAGATAGGCGGTGCCGGTGAGCCACGGCAGAAGCGATGCGTTCTCGACCGGATCCCATGCCCAGTAGCCACCCCAGCCCAGAACCTCGTAACTCCACCAGGCGCCGAGGATGATGCCGAAGGTGAGGAATCCCCAGGCAATGACGGTCCAGCGGCGGGTCTCCACCAGCCACCCCTCGCCGAGACGACCGGTGATCAGAGCGGCGATGGCGAAGGCGAACGGCACTGTGAAGCCCACGTAGCCGAGGTAGAGCATCGGCGGATGGAACGCCACCAGCACGTGGTCCTGCAGCAGCGGGTTCGGTCCCCGGCCCACGAAGTCTGCCGCCACGGATACCCGTTGGAACGGGTTGGCCGGGATGGCCATGAGGGCGAAGAAGAACGTCGATATCCCCAGCAGGACCACCATGGCCCAGCCCAGAAGCGGATCGTTTCGCCGAGACGAGAACTTGATGAGGACCGCAGCGATGTACCCGCCCAGCACGAAGGCCCACAGGATCAGCGATCCCTCCAGTGCGCTCCACAAGGCGGCGAAGTTGAAGATGGCCGGGATCGAATCGCTGCCGACCTGCTGGACGAACGAAACCGAGTAGTCACGCCGGAAGAGGGCAATCTCCATGACGACGAACGCACCGAGGCCAGCGGCCGGCACCATCCAGGCGAACTGACGCATCGATGCGGTGCCCTGACCACGGACCAGCGCGACCGCGCCACTGACGGCTCCAGCGAGCGACGCGGTTAGACCGAGCAGTACAAATGCGGTTCCGATTGCCGAAAGCACAGCGGATTCTCCCGACGCCTACGGAGCGTCTTCAAGTTCGTAATCGACCCGATTGGGATTGTCCTCGACGTACGACTCGTCGTGTTTCACCAGAATCTGATCGGACTCGAAGACGTCGCCATTCCAGCGGCCCTCGACGACGACCGGTTCACCAAGATCGAACAGGTCCGACGGTTCGGGCCCCAAATGCCGAATCTCGGCGGTTGCGTCGTTGTAGGCGACGGTGAACAGCAAGGCGCCGTTGGCGGAATTGCCCTCTTCGCTCACGACGGTTCCCTGCATCCGGAACGTGCGATCGCCCAGATCGTCGCGTTGCACGATGGCCTCGTCGACATTCAGGAAGAACACTCGGGCATTGGTGAGCCCCTGGTACACGACGAAGATCAGCGCGGCGGCGATGACCCCACCGATCAGTTTGTTGCGAACCGAGCCGCGGGAACCGGGGGCGGGGCCGGGGTCTTCGTCGCGGGGCGTGAGGTCGAGGTCGGGGATTTCAGTCAAGGAAGGTCCTCCGGTCTTCGGGCACCCGAGCGGCAGCGGAACGGGCCCGAGAGAGAACCGTCCACGTGTAGGCGCCGATTCCCCCGAACACGATGAGATAACCCGGGATCACGAATTCCCAATGCATCAGAGACCCTCTCCGGTCAGTTGCGGCGATTCGGCTCGACGGGCTGCGATGGCGTCGTCGAGCGACGTGGTGGTGGCCTGCAGCTCAAGCCACCCCAGGCGGAACCGGTGCATGAGGAGCCAGGCGAAGATGAGCACGAACGTGACCATCCCCCAGGCAAACGTGAACAACATCAACCCGTCGAGTTGGGTGTCGATCCCGATCGTCTGTCCCTGGTGTAGGCCGCGCCACCATTCCACCGAGTACTTGATGATGAAGAGGTTGCAGAAACTGATGATGCCGAGGAACGCAGCCCGCTTCGATCGGACGGTCGGATCGAGGTCCATTCGTCGCAATGCGAGATACCCCAGGTAGAGGATCAGCGTGATCGCCGTACTGGTGATTCGAGGGTCCCATTCCCAGTAGACACCCCACGTGGGACGGCCCCACAACATGCCGGTGATGAGCACGAAACCGCAGAAGACCACCCCGATCTCGGCCGATGCATGGGCCATCAGATCCCAGAAGACCGACTGGTTGCGGAGATAGATCAGACTGCCAAGGCAGGTGACGCCGAAGGCCAGATACAACGCCACCGTCGCCGAGGGGACGTGGACGTAGAACAGGCGCACGGCATCGGCCTGATCGATCTCGGGCGGAGACCACAGCAGCGCCAGCGGCAGCAGGAGGGCGATCCCGGCGAGAGCCATCAGTCCGACCACCCGGGTGGCCTTGGACGCCGTCGGTCCGGCGAAGGCCCGTGAACCGTTCGTGGTAGTACCGGTAGAACTCACGCATCCTCCAGGAGCGAGTCGAACGAGAGAATCCCCACCCCGATGTACAACAGGGCGAAGATGGCCAACGCCCCGACCCACGGCCAGCCATCAGCAACTGCGCCAAATAGTGCGGCATCAGCAGCCTGACCGGCCCCGAGAAGAACGGGAGCCAGCACCGGAATGACCAGCAACGGAACGAGCGTGTCCCGAACCCGCAAACCAGCAGCCAGTGCTGAGTAGATAGTACCCGCAGAGGCGATCCCGGCTGTAGCCGCGCCGAGCGTCGTGACCAGAAGCACAGCTCGACCCCATGTCCAGTCCACCCCGGTGTCGAACAGCAGGAACGCACCCAGGGTCACGATCGACCCGACCGACAGCAGCTGCACGAGCACGGCCGCCGCTTTACCGATAAATATCCCGCCGGGGTCGAGACCCGCAAGCCGGAGGGCATCCAACGTCCCATCGTCGGCCTCGACGCCGAAACTCCGACCGAGTGCGAGCAGCGACGAGAAGAGGATGGCCAGAAAGATGAGGCCCGGCGTGACCTGGGCCAACACCGACCGGGAGCCATCGGCACCGATGGGCACCCGGATGTCGGGCGAGATACCGAACCCGAAGAGGATGAGGATCATCAGCGCAAACGGCAGGACCTGGGACAACACCACCTTCGAGGACCGTTCGATCCGCAGGTCCTTGCCAAAGACCAGCAGAGCGTCACCGAGAAGGCTTGACCCGCTCATGGGATCAGCTCGCTAATGGTGCCACTCTCGAGCCACACGGTTCTTGTCAGTACGTCGTCGATTCGGCCCCGATCGTGGGTGGCCACCAACACCGTGGCGCCGGCCTTGGCCGCGTCGATCAACAACTGGTCCAACAGATCGCGTCCGCTGCGGTCCAGTCCCGCATGCGGTTCATCGAGCAACCAGACCTTTGGGCGACGAGCGAGCAGGATCGCCATAGCGGTTCGGCGTCGCTGCCCCTCGGACAACCCCGAGACCGGAACCGTGGCCAGACGCCCCGAGAGTCCCATGTGACCCATCGCCGCCTTCACATCGTCGCTGGCCGCTCGATTGGCCCGACTCCAGAACCACACGTTCTCCTGAACGGTGAGATCGTCATACAGAGAGGTGTTGTGGCCCAACAGCCCGATCGATCGACGGGCCGATTGCCGACCGGTTCGAGTGGCCAGGTCGTGTCCAAGCACATGGCCCCGTCCTCGCCGCAGCGGAATCAATCCCGCACAGACCCGAAGCAGGGTGCTCTTGCCGGCTCCGTTCGGTCCGCGAAGTCCGACGATCTCGGTCCCGGCCAATTTCAGACTGGCGCCCGCCAGCGCGGGGAACCCCCCGACCAGCGCCACCGCTTCGTCCAACTCGACCACGGGTGGACCCGCGATGAGCTGGTCGTCAGCGGAATCGGACATCGCAACCATCGTAGAACCAGCGGAGCGGGGGCGGGCGAGCAGACCGCCCGTGGACAAACACCTAGAGGGATGCGACCGCTCACGAACCCGAAGGGTGGTGCCGATGGAGAGTGACTGAGATTGACCCCCTCGGCGGAGCCCCTATGTCATCACGTACTACCAACATCATCGGCGGAGTTGGACGATCCCTCATCACGATGGGATGCCTCACCCTCGCGTTCGCCGCCTTTCAGCTCTGGGGCACCGGATTTGCCGAGGATCGGGCCCAGTCTTCGCTGCAGAGCGAATTTGAGGCACAGCGGGCCGCGTTCGCTGCGTTCGCCGACTCGACCACGCTCCCACCCGCCACGACCCAACCCGAAGCACCCGCCGACACCGCCCCCACCACCACCGTTCCCGGCGACAGGCCGATCGCTAGCACCACCGTCCCGCCGACCACGGTGCCGCCGGTACCGGCCGAGTCGGTTCCCGAGGAGCTGCTCCCCCGGGTCGGCGATGCGCTCGGTGTCATTCGAATTCCCAAGATCAATGTCGACAAGGTGGTGGTGGCCGGCACCCGACGTGACGATCTCCGGAAAGGCCCCGGGCACTACGTCAACACCCCCCTGCCCGGTCAGAGCGGCAACGCCGCTATCGCCGGCCACCGGACCACCTACGGGGCACCCTTCGGTGACCTCGACCTGCTGGTACCCGGCGATCAGATCATCGTCGAGACGTTCCAGGGCACCTTCAACTACGAGGTTCTACCGGTGGAAACGACCCAGGGGGTCAGTGGCCACTCGATCGTGACCCCCTTCGATGTTCAGGTCCTCGACGACTATGGCGACAACCGTCTGACCCTGACGGCTTGCCATCCGAAGTATTCGGCCCGGCAGCGCATCGTCGTGCAGGCTCGGTTGGTGAATCCTCCGGCGGCGACGATCGAACTGGCTGGACTCGACGACATCATCGAGGATGAACTGACTCAGGCGCAACTGGCCTACGAGGCAACCGGTGTGGATCCGGTCACCGGCGAGCGAACCGACGAATTCGACCCCACGATCGCTGACCCCAATGGCGAGTCCGACGTCACCGACCCACAGGGAGGCTCAGCTCAAGACGAGGGCAATGTCGTTGGAACCACCAGCGAGGCGCTCGATGAGTCGCTCGGCTGGCATATGGAGGAGCTCACCCCATTTCTGCTGTGGTCGATACTGACCGCGCTGGCGGCTGCGGTTGCGTACGTTGTGGCTCGACGGTGGAAGAAGTGGCCCTCCTACGGGTTGGCAACACCGGTTGTGCTGACATTGTTGTTCTTCAGCTTCACCCACCTGGACCGAATGTTGCCTGCGTTCTAGGCACGACGAGGTAAACGACGGTGGCGAAGAGCCTCTAGGCGAACCGCTTGGCCGAACGGGCCCTCGCCTTTGCGGCCTCGACCTCACGGTTTCGAGGGGCCGCCGTGGTGACAAGCGAATCCACCAGTTGCCGAGTAGCCGCCGTCACCGCAGCGACCGCTTCGTCGAAGGCAGCCTGATTCGCTTTCGACGCGGTGCGCGTACCGGCGATCTTGCGGACGTACTGCAACGCTGCATCCGCCACCTCGGTGTCGGTCGCTGGAGGTTCGAAATTGTTGAGGGGCCTGATGTTGCGGCACATGGAACTAACGTAGACCCGTGCATCGGCAACTTCGAGGCGTGCTGATCCTCCTCGTACTGTTCCTCGGGTCGTGGGCCCTTGCGGCCTGCACCGGTTCCTCGGACCCGGAATCCCAGGCCGACACCACCGACGTCGATGCCGAACCACCATCCGTTTCCACGTCGGTCGCACCATCGGTCATTACCGACATCGCCCAGGAACTGGCACTCCAAGCGGGTCAATGCTGGACCGACCTTCCCACCCCACAACCATCCACCTCGGTGCCGGCCTCGCCGACCATCGCCGTGGTTGACTGTGCCAGCGCCCGTCTCGGACTCGTGTACGGGAACGGGTGCCTCGGATTCCCTGACGGGAACGATGTCGAGGTCGTCGAGTGCCCCGGACAACCCGACGATGCATGGCCAAGCACCCGTCTGATTCGACCGGTTGTGATCCAAGCCTGCCTCCCGCTGTTCGAGGATGGTGTCGGCGAACGATTTGCCGTCTCCGACCTCGCTGCCGTCGAGTGGTTCCCGAGCGAAGCCTTGTGGGCACAGGGTGAACGGCGCTTCGTGTGCACCGCTCAGCCCGCAGGCGACGAATCCGGCTCGTAGCTGGACGAACGGTTTCGACGGGGAACGAACGGAGCTGCTTTACCAAGTCGAAAGTTCTCTGAAGTGGGTCGACCTGCTGGTTTATCGAGAGCTCGCTTGCGTTAGTCTTTGCCAGCAGTGTTTCTGGTCATCTTTGCCACCATCAGTGGAACCATTCTCGCCCTAGCGCTTCTCGGCGGATCGCTCCGGTTTCCCGACGACGTTCGGGGGGCCCCAGCGTTGCTTCTTGGCGCCCTCGGCCTCATCGTCGCCGAATGGATTCCCGTACCGGGTCGGCCGGGTATCTACATCGTCGGCACCGCACTGGTCGTGGCCGCCCTGCTGCAGAATCTCCGTTTCAGCGGCGCGTTCATCACTGCCCTCGGCCTGTTTCTCACCGGTTTCGTAGTACTGATCAACGGGTTCCTCCCGTTGCGGGTCGAAGCGGCCGACGCGGTCGAGATCGATGCCTCCGGTCTCCGCCAACTCGAGACCGACGACACCAACCTCGGCATCCTCGGCGACGTGGTGCCGTTCCCGGTCGGTCCGTTCGTCGTGTCCTTCGGCGATCTGATCGCCGCTGCCGGGGCCTTCATCCTGGCCCGCAGTGTGGTTGCGTCGCTTTCGGATGAGGTGATCGACGCCGACGAATTCCTTGCCGAGTTCCTCCGTCCCGAGATCGACACGGGAACGCCCGACATCGATCTCACCCGACCGACGGTCGATCTCACCGAACCGCTCCCTGAACCTCCTCGGATCGCACCCCCGGTCGAAAGCGACCGTTACTGAGCCTGTCCGGTCCCCCTCGTTGAACCCGGGGTGGAATCGAATCGACGGCACCGTGGTTGCCAAGGGTCATGAGCAGCACTCCTAGGATGAGCCGATGAGCGAACTCGAGGACCGAAAGTGGGGCTTTCGCACTCGCGCCCTCCACGCCGGCGGCCAACCCGACTCAGCCACGGGGGCCCGTGCGGTGCCTATCTATCAGTCGACGTCGTTCGTGTTCGAAGACACCGCTGATGCCGCCGACCTCTTCGCACTACAGAAGTACGGGACGATCTACAGCCGGATCTCGAATCCCACGGTGGCTGCCTTCGAGGAACGGATGGCGAGTCTCGAGGGTGGCATCGGTGCCGTCGCTACCAGCAGCGGGCAGGCGGCCGAGTTTCTGGCCCTCACCACCCTCGCCGGCGCAGGCGATCATCTGGTGGCCGCCTCGGGTATCTATGGCGGCACCCATGCGCTCATGACCAACACGCTGGCCCGGTTCGGGATCGAGACCACCTTCGTCACCAACGACGACCCGGCAGCCTTCGAAGCGGCGATCACCCCGGCCACCAAAGCCATCTACACCGAGATCATCGGCAACCCGGGCGGCACGGTTGCCGACTTGGAGGCACTCGCTGATGTTGCGCATCGCAACGGTGTGCCACTGATCGTCGACAGTACCTTCGCAACCCCGTGGCTCTGTCGCCCGATCGAACACGGAGCCGACATCGTGATCCACTCGGCCACGAAGTTCATCGGTGGGCACGGGACCAGCATCGGCGGGGTGATCGTCGAATCGGGTCAGTTCCCGTGGGACAACGGACGTTTCCCCCGGCTAACCGAGCCGGTTGCCAGCTACAACGGACTCTCCTGGTACGGGAACTTTGGCGAATACGCGTATTGCACGGCTCTGCGATCCGAGCAGCAGCGAGACGTTGGCGCCACCCTCACCCCGTTCAACGCCTTTCTGCTTCTGCAGGGCCTCGAGACCCTTCCCCAGCGGATGAACGAACACGTGGCCAACGCCCAGGCCGTAGCCGAATGGCTCGATGCCGACGACCGGGTCTCGTGGGTTGCATTCTCGGGTCTGCCGGAAAACCCGTCGCACGCCCTAGCCAAGAAGTACCTTCCGATCGGTCCCGGCGCCATCTTCACCTTCGGGGTGAACGCAACCTCGGCCGACGGCGCCCGCAAGGCCGGTCAGCGGTTCATCGAGTCGCTTTCGATGATCAGCCATCTCGCCAACGTCGGAGACGCAAGGACGCTCGTGATTCACCCTGCCTCTACCACCCACCAGCAGCTCAGCAGCGATGCGTTGGTGGCCGCCGGGGTTGGAACGGACATGATCCGACTGTCCATCGGGCTGGAGGATCTCGATGACATTTTGTGGGATCTCGACCAGGCACTCGCCGCTGCACAGGACGTCCTATGAGCAGCTACCAACCACCGTCGGCGATCGAACGCAAGAAGCTGCTGGACGGCGCCCGATCGATCGCCATTATCGGTGCGTCGAGCAACTCCAGCCGCCCGAGCAACTTCGTAATGACCTATCTGCAAAGTTCGGTTTGCGACTTTGATCTCTACCCGGTAAACCCGCGGGAAGAAGAGATCAACGGTGTTCGTTGTTACCCCTCGCTCGACGCGGTGCCGGTCGTACCCGACATCGTCGACGTGTTCCGGGCCGCCGACGCCTGCCCCGGGGTAGCCCGCAAGGCCGTCGCCAAGGGCGCCCCTACGTTGTGGTTGCAATTGGGAATCTGGAGCGACGAGGCATCCGAGATCGCCCAGGCGGCAGGGATGAACGTCGTGATGGACCGCTGCACCAAGATCGAACACGCCCGGTTCGCAGGCGGTCTCCACCTCGCCGGATTCAACACCGGCGTCATCAACAGCAAACGCCACCCCTAACCCCCCTGCTTAGAGGGGTACGCAGGCGAGGGTGGTCCAGGTCTGGGGGGCGGCGCCTCGGCCCGCACCGGTATCGGGATTCCAGAACTCGGCGAAGTCCGATGCCACTGCGGCCTCGCGCAGTGACGAGCCGAGCCGATCGGCAACGTCGTCGTTACCGGCCCGCCGGGCGGCGACGGCGAGCAGATAAGTAAGTTGGGGCCAGTTGGGACCGCGCCAATAAACGTCGGGATCGAAGCTGGGCTCGGACCGATGCGCTCCGCAGGGCCCGAACGCCGCCCCGTAGGCGGATGGGTCGACGAGATCAGCCAACACCTCGTCGCGGGGATCGACCAACGCGGCCAGGAGTGCATCGAGGGTGCGTGCAACGCCGGAGCCGCCGCCGGGATCGGTCCACGTGCGCAGTCGATCGTTCCAACGGTTCGCTAGGCCATCAACAATATTCTCGAGACCATCAAACGTGGCGCCGAGGGTCATCAACTCCTGGGCATTCCAGGCCACGAGGGCACTGAAACCCGCCGATGCCACCGCAAACGAGGACGACCCGCCTCCCTTGATTTCCTCGACCAGTCGGAGTTTCACCGCTCGCCACCGATCGCGGTCGTAACCACCCGGGCACCAATCGTCCCACCGGGCCGAATCATCGCAGCCGGTCTCCCATGGATGAACCACAACGATTAGGCCGGCGTCGGTGGGCCTATCCAACAGGTTCTGAACGCCATTCTGGGCCCGACGTAGCAGACGATCGGAGATAGCAAAGCCCGCCTCGTTCGCAACCCGTAGAGCATGCCCGTACATGGGTGGTTGGGTGATCGTTGACACCAGCGGTCGTCCCCAGAACGGCGTTCCAGCCTCGGGCTCACTCCAGTAGGTCATGTGGGGCACGAAGCCCTCATCGGTCTGATTGGCCAGCGCCGATTCCACCTCGGTCACGCACCGCCGGTCTCCCAGCGTGGCCCACACCACCGAGTGGAAACACGAATCCCACAGCCATTGGTGCGGATAGGTCCGTTGGTTCGGAACGCAATATCCGGGGTCGCCCCGCCACGCATCTTCGAGCACCACTCGACAACGTTCGCTCAGATCCACGTGCGCCACTGTGACAGATAGAGCCGGGTCGGAGTGACTACGACCCCAGACCGCCGCGGTGTTCTGGCGTGGGTGGAGCACAAACCGGCGATCTGTCGTTCCACGAACACCACTTGAATAGACCCACAGTGGTTGTGCTGGCCCGACGA